>NZ_JADDIL010000019.1:0-124386 GCF_020826795.1 Microtetraspora sp. AC03309
TGGAGCTACGCCGAGGCGTTCAGCAACCCACCGAAGATGGGCCTCGGCGCGGCCATCACCGTCGTGCCGACCGCGATGACCCGCCCGCCGTTCTCGCGCGTGAGGTTCACCAGCCGGGCCGTGGACGCGGGCACGGAGAACCGCTCGGGATAAGGCGGTTCGTCCTTCTCCGGCGACGCGACCCCGGTGTGCAGCGTGATCGGCGCGACTGTGACGCCCCGCGAGACCAGCGCGGTGACCAGGGCCGCCGTGAACGGGCGCCCCGCGCTCGGCATCTCCGCGCTGCCCGGCTTGATCCCGAACACGGTCTGGTAGTGGTCCAGCGGCCAGTCCCGCTCCACGTACGAGTAGCGGATCGGCACGCCGTACCTCTCCAGATAGGACGGCACGTCACGGTTCAGGACGGCACGCCACAACCGTGGGGTCTCCCGGGACACGAGCCGCAGTGTGGCCTGTCCCGGCAGGGGCAACCACTCTCCCGGCGCCCCTCCCATGTAGGGCTCGGTGGCCCCGCCCGTACGCCGCCTGAGCTCGATCAGCCACTCTCCCGTGGGCAGTTCGCCGGAGAAGTGCACGGCCAGGCGATCGAGCCGTACGGCGGCGGCCATGGTCGCGGAGTTGTTCACCACGAGCAGGTCGCCGGGCGCGAGGATCGCGGGCAGGTCCCGGAACGCCCGATGTCCGATCTCCCCGGTGCCCTTGCGCGAGACGAGCAGCCGCACCCCGTCCCGCCCGAGCCCGCGCGCCTCCGGGGGCTCGTGCGCCTCCCGTACGGCGGGCAGCGTGAAGTCGATGGCCGGGCTCATTCGAGTGTGTCCCGCGTGAACCTGCCGCCGGCCGGTCGGGCGGCGATGAGGCGCAGCAACGCGGAGGCCACGGTCTCCGGCTCGGGAGCGGCGGCCGCCTCCTCCGCGCCCACGGCGTCGGCGAGCATCCGCGTACGCATCTCTCCGGGGTCCACCCACCAGACCGTGATGCCGGGCTCCTCGACGGCCAGCACGTTGGAGATCTGGTCCAGCGCGGCCTTGGTCGCCCCGTAGCCACCCCAGCCCTCGTACGGCTCGACCGCCGCGTCGGACGAGATGTTCAGCACCGCTCCGCCACGCGCGCGAAGAGCGGGCAGCGTGGCCTGGATCAGCGCGAGCGGCGCGATCACGTTGGTCTCGAACAGGTCGCGCAGGTCGTCGAGCGGATATCCGGCGAGCGGGGGAAGCGGCACCGCCCCCAGCCTGCTGGCGTTGTTCACCAGCAGATCCAGACGCGGCACGGCCTCCGCCAGCCGGGCGCGATGGGCGGGATCTGCCACGTCCCCCGCGATGGCGGTCACGCCGGCGGAGGTGTCGAGATCGAATGCGGCGCAGTGGAGATCCTCCTCGCCCCGGGCGGTGAGCGTGAGCGCCCACCCGTCCGCCGCGAGAGACCTGGCGAGCGCCAGCCCGAGTCCTCGGGATGCGCCGGTGATGAGTGCGTGCTTCATGGCGCTCACGCTAGGAACCCGGCGCTCGCCGTACATCGGGCGCGAGGCCGTGCCCGGCCCGGGCGTTCGCCCTAGGACCGGCCCTAGGACCAGCGGGACCATCCCGACGACCGGCGGACCGGCCCGACGACCGGCAGGAGCAGCGGGACCGGCCCCGGAGGCGCGGGGCCGGCGCGGATATGTCGGCGGCCCACCATATGGTGGGGGCGTGGCCGAGCGAACACATGACCGACCCCCGGACACTTCCGGTCGTGACGCCGTCCTGCACGCCGTCAGCTCGGCCGTGCTCGCCGTCACCCGGCACCTCTCGGTGCGCGAGGTGCTGCAGGTCATCGTGCGTTCGGCGGGCCAGCTGCTCGACGCGCGCTACGCCGCGCTCGGCGTCCCCGACGATCAGGGCGCGTTCGCCGAGTTCGTCGCCGAGGGCATGTCCGAGGAGCAGTGGGAGGCCATCGGCCCGACCCCGCGGCAACACGGCATGCTCGGCGCGATGCTCCGCGAGGGCGATCCGGTCCGGTTGCCCGACATCCGCAAGGATCCGCGGTTCGAGTGGTGGCCGAGGGCGCATCCCGTGCTCAAGGACTTCCTCGGCGTGCCGATCCGCGACGGGGACCAGGTCCTCGGCATCATCTTCCTCTCCAACAAGCGCACGCCCGGCGGGTTCACCGCCGCCGACGAGGAACTGCTCACGATGTTCGCGGCGCACGCCGCCATCGCGCTCACCAACGCCAGGCTCTACGAGCGCGGACGCGAGCTGACCGTGATCGAGGAGCGCACGCGCATGGCGCACGAACTCCACGACGCCGTCACGCAGAAGCTGTTCTCGCTGCGGCTGACCGCGCAGGCCGCCGCGTCGCTGCTGGAGACCGATCCCGCGCGGGCGGCGAGGGAGATCGACCAGGTGCGGCGCCTGGCGGGTGAGGCGCTGGCCGAGTTGCGCGCGGTGATCGTCGAGCTGCGTCCGGCCGAGCTCGACCGGCACGGCCTGGTCGAGACCCTGCGCAAGCACGTCCACCTGCTCGACCGGCTGCATCCGGTGTCGGCGCGTTTCACCTTCGACGGTGATCCCGCCGGAGCGCCGCGGGCCGACGTCACCGCCGAGGTCACCGTGCTGCGGGTGGCGCAGGAGGCGCTGCACAACGCGCTGCGGCACGCCGAGGCCGCCCACATCGACGTACGGCTCTCGCGCCTCGACACCACGCTGGTCCTGGAGGTCGGCGACGACGGGAAGGGGTTCGACCTCGCGGCCGACGCCGCCCGAGGGCTCGGCCTGGCCTCGATGCGCGACCGCGCGGAGAACGCCCGGGGGTCGCTCGAGGTGGTCGCCGCCCCCGGAGCGGGTACGACGGTCCGTCTGGTGGTGCCCGCATGATCCGTGTCCTGATCGCCGACGACCACCCGATCGTCCGGCAGGGCCTGCGCACATTCCTGGAGATCCAGGAAGACCTGGCCGTCGTGGGCGAGGCGGCCGACGGCGCGGAGGCGGTCGAGCTGGCCGAGTCGCTCCGGCCGGACATCCTGCTCCTCGACCTGAAGATGCCCGTGCTCGACGGCCTGGGCGCGCTGACCCGGCTCGGCGCGGCCGGTGAGCACGGCACGCGCGTGATCGTGCTGACCTCGGTCAGCGATCGGGGCGACGTCGCGCCCGCCATGCGGGCCGGAGCGGCCGGGTTCCTCTACAAGGACGTCGATCCCACCGCCCTGGTCCAGGCCATCCGGGCGGTCCACGGCGGCCAGGTGCTGCTCGCCCCCGAAGCCGCCGAGGCCATGATCTCCAGTGAGGACCGCCGCCCGGCGGAGCCGGGCGCGGGACTCACGGACAGGGAGCGCGAGGTCCTGCGGCTGATCGCCGGGGGTCGGTCCAACCGGGAGATCGCCCGGGAGTTGCTCGTCGCGGAGAAGACCGTGAAGACCCATGTCTCCAACGTTCTGATGAAGCTCGGCGTCCAGGACCGGACTCAGGCCGCCCTCTTCGCGGTACGGCATGGCCTCGCCTGAGGGCTCAGCCCTGCCGCTGCCCCTCCACGATGGCGTGGTGGGCGGCCACCCGTGCTCGCCGTACGGCCCGGTCCAGCTCGCGCAGGGCCTCGCTCCGCACGGCGAGTTGCCCGGAGGTCAGGCCGCGCTCCCCGGCGAGGCGGAGCGCCATGGCCAGCCGCGCCGCGAGGGCGCCGACCCTGTGGGCGCGTCCGGGATAGCCGGGGGCGAGATCCTCGCCGACGTCCTCCAGGGTGGGAGTCCCGGCGCCGGGACCCGCCACGCCGTGCAGAACGTCCGTCGCGGTCCGCATGGCGCTGGTCAGGGCATGCTCGGCCTCGGCCAGCGACGGCACGTAGGGCTCGCTGTCCGCCGACTCGACGACCGTCCAGCGCACCCCCGAGTACGACGAGCCCCGTCGGTCGGACTCGGGCACCAGGCCGAGGCGCCGGCCGCGCAGTACGGCTATCACGGCCTGACCGGCGTCGATGGCGCTGATGTTGAAGGCGGGCGGGCCGGCCAGCCCGAGCGGGTCGCCGGGGACCGGCAGGGCCAGCCGGAACGAGTCGAGGCCCTCCGACCGGAGCCCGGCGAGGAACGCGCGGAGCGTCGATTCCATGGGGCCGTCGGCCACGACCTGGGGACCACCTGCGCGCTCGACGCGGTCCACGGCCTCGTCGAGTCCGACGTGGCCGCCGAGCCAGGCGTTTCCCCACGAGACGAGGACGGCTGAGATCGGTGAATCCATACGCACCCGATCCACGATATGCCGACCGGCTGCAATAGTTTTATCTGGAGTAACCACAGGAGGGGGCCTCATGGGCGGTCAGGTGCTGCGGCTTCGGGACGTCACGGTTCGCAGGGACGGCGCGGCGCTGTTGCGTGCCGTCGACTGGTCCGTCCGCGAGGACGAGCGCTGGGTCGTCATCGGTCCCAACGGCGCGGGCAAGACCACGTTGCTTCAGGTGGCAGGGGCGCTGCTCTTCCCCTCGGAGGGATCGGTCGAGATCCTCGGCGAGCGGCTCGGCCAGGCGGACGTCTTCGACCTGCGCCCGAGGATCGGCCTCGCCAGCGCCGCGCTGGCCGAGCGGGTGCCGCCGGACGAGAAGGTCATCGACCTGGTGCTGACCGCGTCCTACGCCATCCTCGGCAGGTGGAACGAGGAGTACGACTCCCACGACGTCACCCGCGCGGTCGAGCTCATCGACCAGCTCGGCTGCGCCCATCTGATCAGGCGGCGCTTCGGCACGCTGTCCGAGGGAGAGCGCAAGCGGGTGCAGATCGCCCGGGCCCTGATGCCGGACCCCGAGCTCCTGCTGCTCGACGAGCCCGCCGCCGGGCTCGACGTGGCCGGGCGTGAGGACCTGGTCCGCCGCCTCGGGGCGCTCGCGCGCGACCCGAAGGCGCCGACGATGGTCCTGGTCACCCACCACGTCGAGGAGATCCCGAGCGGGTTCACCCACGTGATGCTGTTGCGCCACGGTTCCGTGGTCGCCCAGGGCCCGGTGGAGTCGGTGATGACCGGAGACAACCTGTCCCGCACCTTCGGCGTGCCGCTGCGGCTCGACCGGGGTTCCGGCGACCGCTGGTACGCCCGGCCGTTCTGACCGCGCGTAAAGGCAAAACCACATAGCATCCAGTCGAGACCCAAGGACTGGAGTTGACGGATGGCTCAGTTCATCGCCGCCGTGGTCGTGGTCGCGCTCGCGGGCTTCGCGCTGACCCGGACGATCCGGATCATCCCCCAGGCCACGGCGAGCATCGTCGAGCGGTTCGGCCGCTACCACCGCACGCTGAACGCCGGGCTGAACATCGTCGTCCCGTTCATCGACCGGATCAAGGTCGAGGTGGATTTGCGCGAGCAGGTCGTCACCTTCCCTCCACAGCCGGTGATCACCTCCGACAACCTCGTCGTGTCGATCGACACCGTCATCTACTTCCAGGTGACCGACCCCAAGGCCGCCACCTACGAGATCGCGAGCTTCATCATCGCGGTGGAGCAGCTCACCGTGACGACGCTGCGCAACGTGGTCGGCGGCATGGACCTGGAGCGCACGCTGACCTCCCGCGAGGAGATCAACACGGAGCTGCGCGGGGTGCTCGACGACGCGACCGGAAAATGGGGCATCCGGGTGAACCGGGTCGAGCTCAAGGCGATCGACCCGCCCCCCTCCATCCAGGACTCGATGGAGAAGCAGATGCGGGCCGATCGTGACAAGCGGGCCGCCATCCTCAGCGCCGAGGGGCAGAAGCAGGCGGCCATCCTGACCGCCCAGGGTGAGCGGGAGTCCGCCGTGCTCAAGGCCAGGGGGGAGGCGGAGGCCGTCGTGCTCCGGGCCCAGGCCGACGCGGAGGCGCAGGCGATGCGGGCCAAGGGCCAGGCCGACGCCATCGCGATGGTGTTCCGGGCGATCCACGAGGGAAATCCCGACCAGCGGCTGCTGGCCTACCAGTACCTCCAGACCCTGCCCGAGATCGCCAAGGGTGACGCCAACAAGGTGTGGATCGTCCCCTCCGAGATGGGCAAGGCCCTGGAGAACCTCGGCGGCCTCTTCGCCCCGACCAAGGATCCCGCCTGACGGGCGGTTCCCCGTACGGCACCGCCGCGGTTCGCGTTGCCGTACCCCGCCTGGGCGGCTCCGGCGGACGCCCCCATAGCATCGGGCGATAGTCGTTCGAGGGAGCAGAGATCGTGACGCCGTGGGAGGCGGCCGCGGTGTTCGCGGCCGGTATCGGGGCCGGGGGCATCAACGCGGTCGTCGGATCGGGGTCGCTCATCACGTTCCCGACGCTGCTCGCGGTGGGTCTCCCTCCCGTCGTGGCGAACGTCTCCAACAACGTCGGGCTGGTCCCCGGCGGTGTCACCGGCGTGCTCGGCTATCTGCCCGAGCTCAAGGGGCAGCGGGCTCGGCTGATGAGGCTCGGTGTCGCGTCCGTCATCGGTTCGCTCATCGGCGGGGTGCTGCTCCTCCAGTTGCCGGAGAAGGCTTTCCAGATCATCGTCCCCGTCCTGATCGGGGCGGCCTGCGTGCTCGTCGTCGTGCAGCCGAAGCTCAACGGCTGGCTGGCCGGGCGGCGTACGCACCCGCACGGAGGGCCCTGGTTGTGGCTGGGCGTGCTGGGCGCGGGGATGTACGGCGGCTACTTCGGCGCGGCTCAGGGTGTCGTGCTGATCGGCCTGCTCGGCGTCTTCCTCGACGAGGAGCTGCAGCGCGTCAACGCCGCCAAGAACCTGCTGTCGCTGCTGGTCAACCTGACCGCGGCGATCCTGTTCACGCTGGTCGCGCATGTGGACTGGACGGCCGCGCTGCTGGTCGCGCTGGGCACCGCTGTCGGTGGTTTCCTCGGCGCCCGGGTGGGCCGCAAGCTGCCGGCTCCGGTGCTGCGCGGCGTGATCGTCTGCATCGGCATCGTGGCGATCGTCAAACTGCTGGCCTGAACCGCGGCCGCCGCTCCGGTTCCGGAGCGTGTCCCAGCCCGATGCCTAGCGCGCTTCCCGGCCCAGCTCCGTGCTGACCTGGGCGGCGGCCCGTTTGAGCGCCTCGGCGAGCGGTGAGCGGGTGCCCTCGGGCACGGAGGCGGTCGTTCCCACGATCGCCATCGCGGCGACGAGCGTGTCGCCGCGGAACAGCGGCGCCGCGATGCTGCGCACACCGTTGACGGACGGGGTGTTGGCCGAGATGTTGTTCCGCCGGATCTTCTCCAGCTCCCGGCGCAGCTCGGCGGACGCCTGCACATCCTGCGCGAGCCCCGGAACCTCCTCCTCCGGAAGGAAGGCGCAGAAGACCCGGCCCTGGGCGGATTCGGTGCGGGACAGCCGGGACCCGGTCCGTACGCTGACCCGGATGATGCGGTCGGTGTTGTCGTCCACCCGGACGACGACGGCGGTGTCGCCGTCCCAGACGCTCAGCACGACGGTCTCGTCGATCTCGCGGACCAGCCGCTGCATGTACGGCCCGGCGATGCCGATCACCGGCATCCCGGCCCGCGCGGCGGCGGACAACGTCAGGATCTGCGGGCCCAGGGAGTACAGCGCCTCGCGGTCGTCGTAGCGCAGCAGGTTGCTCTCGCGCAGCGCCTTCGTGTACCGGTGCGCGGTCGCCTTGCTCGTGCCCAGACTCGTGGTGATCTCGTTGAGGCTGAGCTGGGGACGGCTGACCGTGAAGGCGCTGAGGATCAGCGCGGCACGCTGCACCGTCTGGATGGCCGGAGCCACCTTCCCGTCGGAGGAGTCCTCGTGAACGGGCCTGGCGTCATCACCCATGTCAGTCATCCCGGTCGTGCGCGGTTCGTTGCGTTCTGCGAGACAGCATCCTGTCATCCAGAATAATCTCTGTCGACGGTCAACTGTTCGGTCCGGGTCGGTCGGGGCGCTCGCATAGGTGATCGATGGCTGTTCGCCGGGTATGTACACCTTTGTGAAGGGCGACCGGGTGGAGATCGTCATCGATGCGGGCGGCACCCCCCGCACATACGAAGTGGTCGCGACCAAGGCGGGCAGGCGGGTCGAGATCACCACGGGCCGTGGCATCGTCGAGGTCAGCGAGGTGACGCGGACCGGCACCCCGATCCGCACCGCGCGATTCATGTCCAGCCGGATCCTCGCGCTGGTCGAGCATCCGGCCGACGACCGCCGCTCCGGCGACTGACCGGCCGTCAGGCGCGAGTCCGCGGACGGTCACGGGGCCGGGCGGACCTGCACGGTGCCGTCCCGGCGGAGGCGGGTCTGGAAGGCAGGCTGCCGCGAGGTCGCCGGGCCATGCGCGACCGTGCCGTCCGAGATGCGGAAGACGCTGCCGTGCCAGGGGCAGATGACGCACGGTTCGCCGTGCTCCATGACGAGCCGGCCCTGGTGCAGCGGCCCGGCCAGGTGCGAGCAACGGTCGGCCAGCACGGTCACGCCGTCGCCCAGGCGGAGGACGAACAGGTCGATGTACCCCAGCCGCCGGGTGACGGGCCGCCCGTTGGGCAGGTCCTTGAGCGCGCACAGGTCGTGCCAGCCGAGCGGCACCAGGTGGCTGAGCGACTCGGCGTGATTGGCGCCGGCGGCCTGCCGGTAGGCCAGGTGGCCGCCAAGGTAGGCGCCGCCGAGCACCGCGCCGAGCCCGGCGAAGGAGAAGAACCGGCCCGCCCGCTCCTTCCCGGCCATCCGCAGGAGCAGCGACGCCGTGTAGAGGCCGGTCGCGGTCGCGTTGGTCAGCGCGTGGACGAAGCCGACGCGCTGCTGCTCACGATGGAGCGTCGACCAGTCGGTCAGCCCGGCGGCGGCCGTCGGGAGGGCGGTGCCGATTCCCGTGGCCAGCAGCACCCGGGCCGCCCGCCCGTCCGCACGGGTCCAGTCCAGTACGGCTGCCGCCACCCAGCAGCCGATGCCGATCGTCGCCAGCGAGGGGTGAAGGGGATGCCCGATGGGGACGCCGTGCAGCGTGTCGCGCACCGGCCCCGGCCCGATCTTGCGGCGTACGGTTTTCGCGATGCTGCGGATCGGCCGGTCGAAGGTCGTGACCTGCTCGAGTCCGTCGAGAAGGTTGCCCGACGGGACCTTGCGCGTCAGCCGGATCGCACGCCGCGACCTGGTCGTCTTGTCCATTTCGCCCCCCTACATCCAGCACTTACCCCCGGCCTGGACGGGTGAACACCGCGGTGGGCGTCACGGAGCCAGGTGACCTCGGGCGACGGAGGACTCGACGAGCTCGGCGGCGTAGGCGCCCAGCGTGGTGGAGCCCTCGCGGATGATCCGGACGCTGTCCGCCAGGTGGCGGGCCGTGACCTTGTAGAGGGCCCAGGTCCCGCCCTCGTTGTTGTGGTTGGCCAGGACGGGGGCCAGCCGGTCGAGCGCCTTGGCGAACCTCGCCTCCGGTGTGCGCCGCTCCTCGAACTCGTCCCACAGTGCGCGCAGCCGTACACCCTGGTCGTGGGGGAGCAGAGCGAAGATCCGCGCGGCGGCGGCGAGCGTGTCCGGCCCGGGGGTGCCCTGCTGGAAGTCAGGCCGTGTGTCGCGGGGGACGTCGTGCCGGAAGCAGTCTCCTGTGTCGATCTCCACGATGTCGTGGACGAGCAGCATGGCGACCACCCGCTCCAGGTCGGTCCCGGGAGGAGCGTGCTCACCCATGGTCATCGCCAGCATGCCGGCGTGCCAGGAGTGCTCGGCGCCGTTCTCCCGCCGCGACCCGTCGATCAGGGTGTTGCGGCGGATGACGCGCTTCAGCTTGTCGATCTCCATGGCGAAGCCGATCTGGGCGTGCAGGCGATCCTCTTGGGTTGTGATGGTCACCCTGACAAGCCTAATCTCCGTGATCAACGAATGCTCGGTACTCAAGCGCTTGTTCATGGCGCGTGGTCGCGGCGTCGCCGTACCGGATGTCGTGAAGACGGGAAAAGCCCCGAAGCGCGGGCTTCGGGGCTGCGCTCATCGCGCGTTCACTTCACCGGCGGTCCCGCCGCCTCGAGTTCGAGTACGAGGTCGAACCGGGGGTCGCGGTAGTGGCGGGCGCCGAACCCGGTGCGGGTGACCGTCCAGCCGAGCCGGTGAGCCCACCAATCCTGGTCGACGCATAGGTCCCGGTCGGCCTGGCCCGCGAGTACGCCGAGCTGGGCCTTGATTCGTAAGAGCCGATTGGTACCGTGGAAATGCATAGGAGACTCCCCTTTCGCCGCTTCGATGAGGAGCTCTCGCTTGTCCGCCGGGTCGGGCGGTGGCAGCCTTCCGGCCCGGCTCTTCTGTGTTTCGATCACTCCCCTGAGTACCCCTGTTGTTTCGATCGTGACGCCGGAGCGATTTCCTTGCAATACTCAACGTAAGGAAAGTTGCAACAATCTTCCGGGTATGCGCCGCATGTATCGGTGCAAATTGCATTACGATGCCTTCAGGGGCGTCCGCCCCGTATGCCTCCACGTCGCGCGTGAGGAGGTCGACCGGGTTGTCTGACCGCGGGAGTCCTACCGTCCGTCGGCGCAGGCTCGGACAGGAGCTTCGCCGCCTCCGGGAGCGAGCCGCGCTCACCGGAGATCAGGTCGCCGCTCAGCTCGGCTGGTCGGCGGCCAAGGTGAGCCGCATCGAGACCGCCAAGACCTCGCCGCGGAAGGCGGACGTCGAGGCGCTCCTGGAGGCGTACGAGGTTGATTCCGGTCAGCGCCAAGAGCTGCTCGACCTGCATCGGGACGCCGCGAAAAAGGGCTGGTGGGAGGACTACCAGAGCTCCCTGCCCCACGAGTACACCACGCTCCTGGCACTGGAGGTGGAGGCCACCTACGCGCGCAACTGGGAACCCCAGGTAGTGCCCGGCCTCCTGCAGACCGAGGAGTACGCTCTCGAGATCGTCAAGGCGGCTCAACCGATCACGCGTTTCGCCCAGGGGGGCGTACGCAGCCGGCTCGAGGCGAGGATGGCCCGGCAGCAGATCATCCTCCGGGACGACCAGCCACTGAACCTGATGGTGGTTCTGGACGAGTCCGTGCTCCTGCGCGGTTTCGGGGACGCCACGGTCATGCGGGCGCAACTGGATCGCCTGCTGAGCCTGTCGGAGTTGCCCAACATCCGGATTCAAGTGCTGCCGCTAGATGCCGACCATCCGGTCAACACCGGGTCTTTTCTTCATCTGAAGTTTCCCGAGTTCCACGACGTGGTGTACCTGGAGTCCCTTTTCGGTGCACGCTTCGTGGAAGAGGAGGAGACCGTGTACGGCTACGAGATCGCCTTCGACCGCCTGCAGGCCGAGGCCCTCGATGTCGACGCCAGTCGAGATCAGATCCGCAAAACAATCGAACGCTGGAAGTAAGCGCTTCCCTACATCGCCTCAGGACGTCTCCTGAGGAGAAAGACCATAAATGTACTCGATCGATCTCTCCGGTGCGGCATGGCGAAAGAGCCTCCGCAGTGCCGGCAACGGAAACTGCGTCGAAGTGGCGACGCTCCCCGAGGGGCACGTCGGGGTCCGTGACAGTAAGGACCAGGATGGTCCTGTCCTCGTCTTCACGCCCGGCGAGTGGGACGCCTTCATCGGCGGCGTCAAGGACGGTGAGTTCGACCTCTGAGCTCACGCGTGCGGCCCCCGGCGTCGGACGCCGGGGGCCGCACGCGTGTCGGGTCAGGCGATGTGCAAGCCCTGGGAGAGGTTCTTGTCGATGTCGGTCCAGTGGTCCACGACCCGCTCCTTCGGGTCGGAGGTGACCTCGGGGGCCGAGGTGTGGCCGACGACGTCGCCCACCACAAAACTTGAACCGTTCGACTTAATGAGCATTGCCAGTTTGGTGGGGCGACGGATGAGCGTTCCCCGGATTCGGCAAAGAGATGGCATGCTCGGATGCCGTGAAGTCTCGTTTCGCAGCTCTGGTCACTCTTGCCCTCCTCGCCGCCGCCTGCACGGCCGCCGAAGGTGAGCCGATCCCGGAAAGCTCGGGGAAAGCCGCCTCCGCGGCCGTTCCTTCGGCGACGGCCGAGCCGGAACCGAGCCCGGAGCCGTACACGATCTCCTTCGCCGGTGACGTGCACTTCGAGGGGGTGTTGCGGACCCGGCTGAACAACAACCCGCGCACCGCACTCGGCCCGATCGCGAACGTGCTGCGCCGGTCCGACCTCACGCTTCTCAACCTGGAGACCGCGATCACCACCGGTGGTACGCCGGCTCCGGGCAAGCAGTTCACCTTCCGCGCGCCCGCCACCGCCTTCACCGCGCTCAAGGCCGCCGGGGTGGACGCGGTGACCATGGCGAACAACCACGGCATGGACTACATGGAGAGCGGCCTTCAGGACTCGCTCGCCGCGATCAAGCGCAGCAAGTTCCCCGTCATCGGCGTCGGGAAGAACGCCGCCGAGGCGTACCGGCCGTTCCGGACCACCGTCAAGGGCAACCGAGTGGCGGTCATCGGCGCGACGCAGGTGCTCGACTCCGAGTTCATCCAGTCCTGGACGGCCACGGACGACAAGGCCGGCCTCGCCTCCGCCAAGAACGAGCCGCGCCTCCTCCAGGCGGTACGGCAGGCGCGCAAGAACTCCGACACGGTGATCGTGTTCCTGCACTGGGGTGCCGAACTGGTCAAGTGCCCCACCGACGTCCAGCGTGACCTCGCCGCCAAGCTGTCCCAGGCGGGGGCTGACGTGATCGTGGGCAGCCACGCGCACATCCTGCTCGGCGGCGGTTACTCGGGCCGGAGCTACGTGCACTACGGCCTGGGCAACTTCGTCTTCTACAACTGGGGCCCGGAGACCGGCAAGACGGGCGTGCTCACGCTCACGATCAACGGCCGGAAGGTGCTCAAGGACCGATGGACCCCCGCCCGCATCAACGGCGGCGTGCCCATTCCGCTGACCGGGCCGGCCGGGACGCAGGCCCTGTCGGAGTACGCGTCGTTGCGCCAGTGCACCGGCCTGTCCGCCAAGCCGTCCGCCGCGCAGTGATCCCGGGAGCCGTGAGCGGGGAGCGCTGATCCGTGCGGTTGACCCGTACGGCGACCAGTACGGTGACCAGTACGGCGACCCGTACGGGGGTTCGCATCCGGCGAGCCGGGACCGGTGGGACCCGGGCAAATCGGCGGACTGCCCGGGAGGGACTGACCGGAGGGCGCCGAACGGGCAATATGGAGGGATGTCCACCCAGCTTGATGAGGACGTCGACGAGCCCTCGCCGGATCCGCTCCGCCGCCAGCCGACCCAGCGCCGCAGCGCCCGCCGGGTCGAACGGATGCTCGACGCGTGCGCCGAGCTGCTGGACGAGATCGGCTACGAGGCGCTCACCACGACCCGCATCGCCGAGCGCGCCGGTGTCGCGATCGGCTCCGTCTACCAGTTCTTCCCGGACAAGCGCGCCATCAGCCAGGCGCTGACCCGGCGCCACGTCGAGCTCTTCGTCACCCGCGTGGGTCGCCGGTTCATGACCGAGGACTACGCCGGCTGGTGGGACGCCGTCGACGCCATCATCGAGGAGTACGTCGAGATGCATCGGACCGTTCCAGGGTTCCGATCGCTACACTTCGGCGACATCGTCGACCTCAACCTTCTCGACTCGGTGTCCGAGAACAACACCGTGATCGCCGGGCGGCTCCGGGCGCTGCTGCTCCAGGAATTCGGCCTGGCCGACAGCGAGGAGCTGGACCGCATCGTCCTGGTCGCGGTCGAGGCGGGCGACGCGGTGCTGAAGCTGGCCTTCCGGCACGACCCCCACGGCGCTCCCGACATCGTGGCCGAGGCCAAGCAGCTCGTCCGCGGATATCTCTCCCGGCAACTGCGCCCTAGTTGACCTCGTGCCGGCGGAGCTCCTCGCGCTCATCGGCCACCTGGTCCGAGAGCGGCATCAAGCGGTACTTCACCTGTACGGACGTCGCGCGCTTCTTCAGCGGCCGGGCGATCAGGCAGGACGCGGAGACCGGCCGAATGGAGGCGCTGCCGGAGTACACCTCCGTCTGGAGCCGCGTCAGCTCCGCGTTGGCCCGCTCCAGGGCCTCGGATCTGGCGGTGGCGAAGCCGGCGAGTCCGGGAATCACGGCGGAGAGCGCGATCACCGAAGAGAGGGTCACGGTCACCTGCCTGAACACCCGCATCACCGCCCTCTGATCTCTGTGCGCGAGAGCAATATGCCCGGTTATCCGCCTCGAAACACGCTTAGTAGTTGATCGCGCGCAAATCGTGTTATGGGGAATGCTGTCAGTTGTCCGGGCAAAGCACGGCCGGCCTCGATAGCCTCCACCTGTGGCACATGTGACACATGAGCAGCTGGATCGACTGCTCGAACAAGCACTGTTGCTCGATGACCACGGTGCTCTGGCGCGCCAGCTCGATTCCCTGGCCCGGCTCTACGAGTCCGGAGAGGTCTCGCGGGCGGCGATCCTCGTCATGGCGGCCGAGGAGTGGCGGCAGGCGGGCCAGCCCGCGGCCGCTCTGGACCGTTTCCACGAGGCCGCGCGCGACGGGGGCGACGTGCTCGTCGATCCGCGTTCGGGTATCGCCGACACGCTCTTCGAGCTCGACCGGCCCGACGAGGCGAGAGAGGTCATCGCGGCGATCCGGGGCGGCGTCTGGAACCCCGCCACCGCGCTCACCGTCGCCGAGACGCTCGTCGCGTACGGGGACCTGGACGGCGCCCACGAATGGGCCACGGAAGGGGCGGCGGCCTGCGCGCAGGGCACCACGATGCGGGAGGCACTGCTCCGCACCCGATATCGGATCAGGGTCGATCTCGGGTTGCCGGAGGACGATCTGGACGCCTCGCTTGACATCACACGCTGACCCGGGCGGCCGGTCTTCGCCCCTGCCACCGGGCGGCCGGTCTTCGCCCCGGCATGCGGGCCGGGCCCGGACATGACGAAGGGGCCGCGACCGCGGCCCCTTCTCGTTTCGTCGTCCCCGCCCTCGTCAACTCCCGGGGGCAGGCGCGTACGGTCCCGCTACGGCAGGACCGTGGTGCCGATCAGCTTCCTGGTGATCTCCGCCACCGACCCGGCCTTCTTGCCGCGGCGCGTCTCCGGAGCCTTCGGCACGACCCGTACCTTCTTGCGAGGTGTGATGCGCTCCACCTTCGCCTGCTTGGCCGGTGCCGCCTGCGCGTCCGGGACCCGTGGCGCGACCGGCTGTCGCGCGGGAGCCTCGGGCTGGGCCGGAACGGCGGGCAGCGCCGGGACGTCCGGCAGCTCCGGAATCCGCACAGGAACGGTGAGGGTGCGCGACAGACCGGACACTCCAGACGAAGCGTCGGCCAGCGACGGGGTGCCTGGTAGCCCGGAATAGCCCTGGCCCGCGGCCGCGCCCCCGTCGTCGGCGATGCTCAGCACGCCGGTCGCGGAGGAGAGACCGGGCAGGCCCGCCGCGTCGGCCACCCGGTCGATCGCGATGGCGCGAGCGGCCCTGACCGGGCCGTTCGCGCCCGTGGCGTCGCAGGCCGCGATGGTCGTCGTACCCGCGCACGGTCCCGCCGCCGCGACGGCCTGGCCGCTGGCGAACCAGCTCACCCCGGCGGTCATGGCGGCCAGCGCGGCATGTCGCCCTCGAATGCTTCCTGATGTCCCTGACATCGATCCCCCCGGTTTTCTTACGGTGTTCTTACGAACACAGAACGTATCGGTGAGGGAATCCCGAGGGGCGCGCTTGCCGTAATGGTGGGGAAGTCCTTACCGAGAGGTTCGCACGGTAAGGGTGTCCCCGGCCTCGTCCAGGTCCACGGCCACGTCGTCGCCGTCGTGGATCTCTCCGGACAGCAGCGCCTTCGCGAGCGTGTCGCCGATCGCCGACTGGATCAACCGTCGGAGCGGGCGGGCGCCGTACACGGGGTCGTAACCGGTCAGTGCCAGCCACTCGCGCGCACCGGGCGTTACGGTCAGTGTGAGCCGCCGGTCGGCGAGCCGCGCCCCGAGCCGCGACACCTGGAGGTCGACGATCTGCGAGAGCTCCTCGGTGCCGAGCGCGTCGAACACGATGACGTCGTCGAGCCGGTTGAGGAACTCCGGCTTGAAGGCGTTCCTGACGGCCGTCATGACGGCGTCCCGCTTGGCGCCGTTCTCGATCTTGGGATCGACCAGGAACTGCGAGCCGATGTTGGACGTCAGGATCAGGATCGTGTTCCTGAAGTCGACCGTACGGCCCTGGCCGTCGGTGAGCCGTCCGTCGTCCAGCACCTGGAGCAGCACGTCGAAGACCTCCGGGTGGGCCTTCTCGACCTCGTCGAGCAGCACCACGGTGTACGGCCGACGGCGCACGGCCTCGGTGAGCTGGCCGCCCTCCTCGTAGCCGACGTATCCCGGAGGCGCGCCGACCAGCCGAGCCACGCTGTGCTTCTCGCCGTACTCGCTCATGTCGATGCGGGTCATCGCCCGCTCGTCGTCGAAGAGGAACTCCGCCAGTGCCTTGGCCAGCTCGGTCTTGCCGACGCCGGTCGGGCCGAGGAAGAGGAAGGACCCCGTTGGGCGGTCCGGGTCGGCGATGCCCGCCCTGGCCCGCCGTACGGCGTCGGAGACGGCCTGCACGGCAGCGCGCTGGCCGATCAGGCGCCGACCCAGCTCCTCCTCCATGCGCAGCAGCTTGGTGGTCTCGCCCTCGAGAAGCCGGCCGGCGGGGATGCCGGTCCAGGAGGAGATGACGTCGGCGATGTCGTCGGGGCCGACCTCCTCCTTCACCATCGGCTCCGACTCGGCCTCTTCGGCCTCCGCGGCCCTGGTCGCCTCCGCGAGCTCCTTCTCCAACCGGGGGACGTCGCCGTACATCAGCCGGGACGCCTCTTCGAACTTGCCGTCGCGCTGGGCCCGCTCGGCGGCGCCGCGCGCCTCGTCGAGCTGCTTCTTCAGCTCGCCGACCTTGTTGAGCCCGGCCTTCTCGCGCTCCCAGCGGCCCACGAGGCCGTTGAGGTCCTCCTGGCGGTTCGCCAGCTCCTCGCGGAGCTTCTCCAACCGCTGGCGGCTGCCCTCGTCGGTCTCCTTGACGAGGGCGAGCTCCTCCATCTTGAGCCGGTCCACGATGCGCTGCAGCTCGTCGATCTCCACCGGCCGAGAGTCGATCTCCATGCGGAGCCGGGACATGGACTCGTCGACCAGGTCGATGGCCTTGTCCGGCAGGAACCTGGCGGTGATGTAGCGGTCGGAGAGCGTCGCGGCGGCCACCAGCGCGCTGTCGGAGATCTGCACCTGGTGGTGGGCCTCGTAGCGGCCCTTCAGCCCACGCAGGATCGCGATGGTGTCCTCGACGGTCGGCTCGCCCACGTAGACCTGCTGGAAGCGACGCTCGAGCGCGGGGTCCTTCTCGATGCGCTCGCGGTATTCGTCGAGGGTGGTCGCGCCGATCATGCGCAGCTCGCCGCGGGCCAGCATCGGCTTGAGCATGTTGCCGGCGTCCATCGCGCCCTCGGCCGCGCCCGCGCCGACCATGGTGTGCAGCTCGTCGATGAAGGTGACGATCTGGCCGTTGCTCTCCTTGATCTCGTTGAGCACGGCCTTGAGGCGCTCCTCGAACTCGCCGCGGTACTTGGCGCCCGCGACCATCGCGCCGAGGTCCAGCCCGACGAGCCGCTTGTTCCTGAGGCTCTCCGGAACGTCGCCCGCGATCATCCGCTGGGCCAGGCCCTCGACCACCGCGGTCTTGCCGACGCCGGGCTCGCCGATCAGCACGGGGTTGTTCTTCGTGCGGCGGGAGAGCACCTGGATGACCCGGCGGATCTCCGTGTCACGGCCGATGACGGGGTCAAGCTTGCCGGACCTGGCCCGCTCGGTCAGGTCGACGCCGTATTTGTCCAGAGCGCGATAGGTGTCCTCGGGGGTCTCGCTGGTGACCCGGGCGTGCCCGCGGACCTTCTCGAACGCGTCCAGCAGCGCGCTCGCCGTGGCGCCCTGCGCCTTGAGCAGCTCGGCCGCCTGGCCGCCGTCGGTCGCGAGGCTCACCAGCAGGTGCTCGGTCGAGACGTACTCGTCCTCCAGTTGCTTGGCCCGCTGGGCGGCGGTGTTCACAACGGTGAGGAGCTGCCGGGAGCTCGACGGGGCGCTCACCGTCGCGCCGTGCGCCTTGGGCAGCCCGGCGAGCAGCTCCTCGGTCTTGGTCCTGAGCTGCTTCCAGTCGGCGCCCACCGCTTCGAGGAGGGGGACGGCGGTGCCGCCCGTCTGGGCGAGCAGGGTGGTGAGGAGGTGAGCGGGAGCCACCTCGGGGTTGCCCTCCGCGGCCGCCCGCCGGACCGCCCCGGACAGGGCCTCCTGGCTCTTCTGCGTCAGCTTGTAGTCCATGGTGGTTCGTGGCCTCGCTTCGCTCAGCGGGCGCGCGGCACCGACGCGGCGGCTGGCGTCCGCGCCGGGCGGTTGGGAAGAGCTGCGCTCCCCGAACCACCTGGCGGGTTCACCACCGCGCGATGCGCGGGCCCGTGAATTCCCGGATCAGGCTGGTGGAAGTTCGTATCTGATCAGCGCGCGGATCATGGTCAGCTCGCCGCGGAGTCGTACCACCTCGTCGCGCAGGCGCAGGTTCTCCGTTTCGAGTTCGAGGATGCGCTTGATGCCCGCGAGGTTGATGCCGTCCTCCTGGGAGAGGCGTTGCACCTCGCGCAGCAGCACGATGTCCCTGGTCGAGTAGAGCCGTCCGCGCCCGGCCGTACGCCCCGGGCTGACCAGGCCGAGCCGGTCGTACTGCCGGAGCGTCTGCGGGTGCAGGCCGGAGAGCTGGGCGGCCACCGAGATGACATAGACCGGTGTGTCGTCGGACAGATCGAAGAAGTTGGCATCCATGGGCTCACTCGCTTCTGGCCTGCTTGATCAGCTCTTCTCTCAGGTCGGTGCCCTCGCTGGCGTCGCGGAACTCCTCAAGAGCGGCCCGCGCCTTGTCATCGAGGTGCGGCGGCACTGTCACCTGCACGGTGACGAGCAGGTCGCCCTTCGTGCCGTCCTTTCGGGGGGCGCCCCGGCCGCGCACGCGGAACGTGCGCCCGTTGGGCGTGCCTTCGGGAATGCGCAGGGTGACCGGCATGCCCTTCAGAGTGGGCACCTTGATCTCGGCGCCGAGTGCCGCCTCCGGGAACGTGACAGGCACGGTGACCGTGAGGTTCTCGCCCGTGCGGCCGAACACCGGGTGCGGCTTGACGTGGACCTGGACGTAGAGGTCACCCGCGGGACCGCCGTTCTCGCCGGGCGCGCCCTTGGCCTTGAGCCGGATGCGCTGGCCGTCGCCGACTCCCGCCGGGATGCGGGCCTGGATCGTGCGGGTGCTCTTGCCCCGGCCGCTGCCCTCGCACACCGGGCAGGGATCGTCCACCAGGAGTCCCCGGCCACGGCAGTCGCGGCACGGCTCGGAGAAGGCGAAGTTGCCCAGATTGCGGCTGGCGGCGCCGGTGCCCTCGCAGGTCGGGCAGACCCGCGGCGTGGTGCCGGCCTTGGCGCCCGTGCCGCTGCACGCCGCGCAGGCGGAGGAGCTGGTCAGTCGAAGAGAGACCGTGGTGCCGTCGACGGCCTCACCGAACGACATCGAGACCTCGGACTCGATGTCCTGGCCACGGCGCGGCCGGGTGGCACCGGTCGTCGTGGTCCGCCCGCCACGGTTGAACAGGCCGCCGAACAGATCTCCTATGCGTTCGCCCGCCCCGCCCTGATGGCTTGTGCCGCTGCCGGAGAACAGGTCGCCGAAGTCGAAGTTGAAGCCGCCTCCGCGGGGCGCGCCCGTCCCGGCGTAGCCGCCGAGCCCCGACCCGAAGAGGGTGCGGGCCTCGTCGTACTCCTTGCGGCGCTTGGTGTCGGAGAGCACGTCGTAGGCCTCGGAGACCTCCTTGAACTTCTCCTCGGTCTCGGTGTTGCCCTTGTTGGCGTCCGGGTGGTACTGCCTGGCCAGTTTCCGGTACGCCGTCTTGATCTCAGCGGCGGTGGCGGACTTGGGCACACCAAGGACGGCGTAATAGTCCTTCTCCAGGTAGTCCTTGGTGCTCATCTGTCGATTTCCTCCGCGCAAGGGGGTGTTCTCTGGGTGGTCTCTCCCGATCCTGCCGGATCAGGAGAGACTCCCGGGGTTTCAGTTTTCGTCGGACTCGCCGGACTCGGCGGAGTCCGACGGCTCGGCCGCCACGGACTCGTCGGGCTCCGCGACGGCCACGCGGGCCGGGCGCAGGATCTGGTCGCCCATCCGGTAACCCGGCTGCAGGATCTCGACGCAGGTCGGCTCGGAGACGTCGGCGGAGTAGCTGTGCAGGAGCGCCTCGTGCACGTTCGGGTCGAACGGGTCGCCCTTCGCGCCGTACTTCACCAGGCCGAGCTTCCCGAGGATCGCCTCCAGCGACTCGCTCACCTTGGCGAATCCGCCGGTGAGCTCGCCGTGGTCACGGGCCCGGCCGATGTCGTCGAGCACCGGCAGCAGCTCGGTGAGGACACCGGACACCGCCTGGTCCTTGACGACGGACCGGTCCCGGTCCACTCGCTTGCGGTAGTTGGCGTACTCGGCGTGGAGCCGCTGCAGGTCGGCGGTGCGCTCCGCGAGCAGGTCCGCACCCGTGCCGGTCACCGCCTCCGCGGGCGCCTCGGCCGTGTCGGCCACGGTGTCCGCAGAGGCGTCCGCGGCGGCCGGGGCCGCCCCGTCCGAGGCGGCCGCGCCCGGCTTTCCGGTGCGGGCCGTCCCGGTCTCCGGGTCGATCTTGCGGTTGTCGCGGATCACCGGCTCCTGCTCGGAACCGTTCTCGCGCGCGGTCACTTGTTGCCGCCCTCCCGCTTCGGCTCGTCGTCCACGATCTCGGCTTCGACGACGTCCTCCTCGGACTTCGCCTGGCCGTCGCCGGTCGGCGCGGCGCCCTCGGCACCGGCCGCGGCGCCCTGCGACTGGGCGTAGATCGCCGAACCCATCTTCTGGCTGACGGTCGCGAGCTTCTCGGCGGCGGCGCGGATCGCGGCCGAATCGGTGCCCTCGAGGGTCTTCTTCAGCTCGGCGAGCGAGTCGTTGACCTCGGTCTTGACGTCGGCCGGGACCTTGTCGTCGTTGTCGTGCAGGAACTTCTCGGTCTGGTAGGCCAGGGCGTCCGCGTTGTTGCGGATCTCGGCCTCCTCACGGCGCTTCTTGTCGTCCTCGGCGTAGGAGTCGGCCTCGCGCATCATGCGCTCGATGTCGTCCTTGGCCAGCGCGGAGCCGCCGGTGATCGTCATCGACTGCTCCTTTCCGGTGCCGAGGTCCTTGGCGCTGACGTTGACGATGCCGTTCGCGTCGATGTCGAAGGTGACCTCGATCTGCGGGATGTTGCGCGGGGCCGGGGCGATGCCGGTCAGCTCGAAGGTGGCCAGCTTCTTGTTGTAGGCGGCGATCTCACGCTCGCCCTGGTAGACCTGGATCTGCACCGACGGCTGGTTGTCCTCGGCGGTGGTGAACACCTCCGACCGCTTGGTCGGGATCGTGGTGTTCCGCTCGATGATCTTGGTGAAGATGCCGCCCTTGGTCTCGATGCCCAGGCTCAGCGGGGTCACGTCGAGGAGCAGGACATCCTTGACCTCGCCCTTGAGCACGCCCGCCTGGAGCGCGGCGCCGATCGCGACGACCTCGTCCGGGTTGACGCCCTTGTTGGGCTCCTGGCCGCCGGTCAGCTCCTTGACCAGGTCGCTCACGGCCGGCATGCGGGTCGAGCCGCCGACGAGCACCACGTGGGCGATGTCGGAGACCTTGATCCCGGCGTCCTTGATGACCTGGTGGAACGGGCCCTTGCAGCGCTCGAGCAGGTCGGAGGTGATCCGCTGGAACTCGGCGCGGGTCAGCTTCTCCTCAAGGTGCAGCGGGCCCTCGGCGGAGGCGGTGATGTAGGGCAGGTTGATGGAGGTCTCGGTCTGGCTGGAGAGCTCGATCTTGGCCTTCTCCGCCGCCTCGCGGAGGCGCTGGAGGGCCATCTTGTCCTTGGCCAGGTCGACGCCGTGCGCGTTCTTGAAGCGGGTCACCAGCTCGTCGACGACGCGCTGGTCCCAGTCGTCACCACCGAGGTGGTTGTCACCGCTGGTGGCGCGGACCTCGACGAAGCCGTGGCCGTCCTCCTGGCCGACGTCGAGCAGGGACACGTCGAAGGTGCCGCCGCCGAGGTCGAAGACCAGGATGGTCTGGTCCTTCTCCTTGTCGAGGCCGTAGGCCAGCGCGGCCGAGGTCGGCTCGTTGATGATGCGCAGCACGTTGAGACCGGCGATGGTGCCGGCCTCCTTGGTCGCCTGCCGCTGGGCGTCGTTGAAGTAGGCCGGGACGGTGATCACCGCGTCGGTGATCTTCTCACCGAGGTAGGCCTCGGCGTCCTGCTTGAGCTTCTGCAGGACGAAGGCGCTGATCTGCTGGGGAGTGAACTTCTTGCCGTCGATCTCGACGGACCAGGTGCTGCCCATCTCTCGCTTGACCGAGCGGATCGTCCGGTCGACGTTGGTCACGGCCTGCCGCTTGGCGACCTCGCCGACCAGCACCTCGCCGTTCTTCGCGAAGGCGACCACGGACGGGGTGGTCCGCGAGCCCTGGGCGTTGGCGATGACCGTGGGCTCACCGCCCTCAAGGATCGAGACGACAGAGTTGGTCGTCCCCAGGTCGATACCTACCGCACGTGCCATGAGTTCGTCCTTGTGGTCAAAGTTGAGTCGGTACGACTCAATATTGGGTCGCACCCCAGGCTTTGTCAAACGACTTGAGCCTAGTGGACTCAACCTCATGACGCGCGTGTGGATTCCGTGTTTCTCCTTGTCGTCGAGGGCGGCGGCCGTACGGTCAGCGCTTGGCGCCGTCGACCACCCGGCGGTCGCCGAGGGGAGCCCTGAGCTTCACGATCGTGCTCTTCTTGACGGCGAGCATGACGCACATTCCGGCGCCCTCGGCGCTTCCCTCGTAAAGGGTGACCGTGACCTTGCCCCTGCTCTCCTTCACGCTCACCCGGTCGAGCACCGAGCACGGCTCGACGCCGGACCACCAGGTGACCCTCAGGTACCTGCCGTTCCTGATCGGCTTGGCCGAGGTCCACTGAACCTTGTGGGGATCGATCGTGCCGCCCTGGGGCTTCACCGGGGCCGGGGTGCCGGTGGAGGCGGCCGAGGCCGTGGCCGGCACGCCGACCATGATCAGCACCGTCGCGGCCAGCGCCGCCGTTCGTCGAATCATCCGCATGCCCGTATTGACGGCGCGGTCTCACCGCCGGTTCACGGCTTGGCGCCGTCGACCACCTCGCGGCCGTCGAGCGGGGAGGCGAGCCGCACCGTGGTCGTCTTCTCCACCGCGATGGCGATGCAGGCGGCGTCGGGGAAGCGCGGATCCCGACCCTCGTAGAGGGTGACCACGACCTGCTTCGCGCTCTCCTTCACCTCGACGCGGTCGAGCACCGTGCAGGGCGCGACGCCCGACCACCAGACGACGGCCAGTGATCTGCCGTCCGGTGACGGTGTCGCGCCGGTCCACGCGATCTTGCGCGGGTCGAGCGTGTTCCCCATGGGCGTCTCCGGCGAGGGTGATCCGCTCGGCGCTCCAGAGCTCGCGGGCGCGCTGACCGGCTCGTTCGGGCCGGACGGCGAGGCGGACGACGGCGTGGTCGACGGCGTGGACGGCTGCTGCCCGCAGGCCGCTGCCATGAACAGGAGCGCAATGGCCCAGAAGCTTCGCATATCTCATTAAACGAGTTGGCCGTCAGTGTGGTTCGGCGGCCTGTTGACGCCGACCTGGCGGAGGTCTAATTTCAACGAATGATGAATTTATCCGGACCGGCGATCGCCGTACGGGATCTGCGGGTCTCCCGTGGCGGGGCGGAGGTCCTGCACGGCCTCACCTTCGAGGTACCGCGTGGACAGGTGACGGGCCTGCTCGGGCCCAGCGGATGCGGAAAGACGACCCTGATCCGCGCGATCGTGGGCGTCCAGATCGTCGCGAGCGGCGAGGTGACCGTGCTCGGCGAGCCGGCGGGCAGCCCCGTGCTCCGCCGCAAGATCGGTTACTCCACCCAGAGTGCCGCCATATATCGGGATCTGACAGTGCTGGAGAATCTGCGGTACTTCGCCGCGGTCCTCGGCGCGGCCAAGGGCGACGCCGATCGGGTGATCGAGGAGGTGGGCCTGACCGGCGCCAGGAAGCAGTTGGGCGGCGCGCTCTCCGGCGGGCAGCTCAGCCGGGCCAGCCTCGCCGTCGCGCTCCTCGGCAGCCCCGAGTTGCTGGTGCTCGACGAGCCGACCGTCGGCCTGGACCCGGTGCTCCGCCAGGACCTCTGGCGGCTCTTCCAGAGCCTCGCGGAGCGCGGCGTGACCCTCATCGTGTCCAGCCACGTCATGGACGAGGCGGCCCGATGCCACCGTCTGATCATGTTGCGTGACGGGGAGATCCTGGCCGACGACAGCCCCGAGGGGCTGCGCGAGCACGCCGGGACGACCGATCTGGAAGAGGCGTTCCTCCGCCTCATCGAGGAGAAGGCGGAGCGTGTGCGATGAACCTCGCCATCACCCTGGCCACGGCGGGACGCATCCTCGCCCAGCTCCGCCACGACCGCCGCACGCTCGCGCTGCTCGTCGGCGTGCCGAGCGTGCTGATGATCCTGCTCAGGTACGTCATCGACGACCCCGCGGTGTTCAACCGGCTGGGCCCGACGCTGCTCGGCATCTTCCCGTTCGTCGTGATGTTCATGGTCACCTCGATCACGACCCAGCGGGAGCGGGCGACCGGCACGCTCGAACGGCTGATGGCCGGGCCGCTCGGCAAGTTCGACCTGCTGCTGGGATACGCCATCGCGTTCGGAGCGGTGGCCGCGGCCCAGGTCACAGTGGTGCTGGCCCTCTCCCTGACGTGGCTCGGCCTGGACCTCGCGGGATCCGTCTGGACGCTGGTCCTCGTGGCGGTCCTCGACTCGCTGCTCGGCATGGCGCTCGGCCTGTTCTTCAGCGCCTTCGCGCGCACCGAGTTCCAGGCGGTGCAGTTCATGCCGGCGGTCGTCCTGCCCCAGTCGCTGCTGTGCGGGCTCATCGTCCCGCGCGACACCATGGCCACCTGGCTGGAGTGGCTGTCCGACGTCATGCCGCTCTCGTACGCGGTGGAGGCGATGCAGGAGACGGCGCGCACCGGCGACTTCACCGGCGTGCTGACCCGTGACGTCCTGGTCGTCGGCGGTTGTACGGTCCTCTCGCTCGTTCTCGGCGCCGCCACCCTGCGCCGGCGCACGCCGTGACGGGTCGTCCCGTACGGGCGCCCGGGCGCGCCCGGCCCATCGGTAAGCTGCGACGGGATCCCTAGCAGCGAGGAATGGTCATGATCGCGATTCTCGGCACCGGCAAGATGGGCGAGGCTCTGCTCTCCGGGCTGGTCCGGGCCGGGCTGCGGCCGAGCGAGATCATGGTGACCGCGCGACGCGAGGAGCGCGCGGAGGCGCTGCGCGAGACCTACGGTGTGCGCGTGGTCTCCAACGCCGAGGCGGCCAAGGCGGCGGAGACCATCATCCTCGCGGTCAAGCCGCAGGACATGGGGAGTCTGCTCGCCGAGATCGCCCCGTACGTCCCGGCCGACCGGCTGGTGATCTCCGTGGCCGCGGGGATCACCACGGCGTTCGTGGAGTCCCGCCTCGGGGAGGCGGTGCCGGTGGTCCGCGTCATGTCCAACACCCCGGTCCTGGTCGACGAGGCGATGAGCGTCATCTCGCCGGGGGCGCACGCCGCCGAGCGCCACCTGGCGCGCACGGAGTCCCTGCTCAAGCCGGTCGGCAAGGTCCTGCGCATCCCCGAGTCGCAGCAGGACGCCGCGACCGCGCTGTCGGGCAGCGGCCCGGCCTACTTCTTCTATCTCGTCGAGGCCATGGTGGACGCCGGGATCCTGCTCGGCATGCCGCGCGCCGCCGCGCTCGACATGGTCACCCAGTCCATCGTGGGCGCGGCGATCATGTTGCGCGACTCGGGCGAGCATCCGGTGATCCTGCGCGAGGCGGTCACCTCGCCGGGCGGGACGACCATCGCCGCCATCGCGGAGCTCGAACGCCACAAGGTCCGCGCGGCCTTCCTGGACGCCATCGAGGCGGCCAGGGACCGCAGCCGCCAGCTCGCCTCCGGCTGATCCCCGTACCGTTTCCTGGTCTGGGCTCGATAAAAACAATTAGGAAACCTTCCAGTCCCGATGCATCATTCCTCGTGGTGATATCGGGTCCGGAATGGTGAGGGAATTGTGGCGGGAGCCGTACAGGCCGTGGCAGGGGTCGGGCGGCGGCCGCTCTGGACACCCGATTTCGGGTTCTACTTCACCGGGCGCGTGGTCTCCATGCTCGGCGACACCATGCTCCCCGTCGCGATCTCACTGGGCGTGCTCGGCGCAGGATACGGCCCGACCGGAGTCGGGTTCGTGCTCGCCTCCTGGATGGCACCGTTCGGCGCGCTGATCCTCTTCGGCGGGGTCTTCGCCGACCGGTTCACGGCCAGGCGGATGATGATCGGCGCCGACGTGGTGCGGCTGGTCACCCAGTCGGCGATGGCCGCCGCCTTCCTGGCCGGGACGCCGGACCTGTGGCAGATCGTGGTCCTTTCCGCGATCAGTGGCGCGGCCGCCGCGATGTTCCAGCCCGGCGTGAACAGCATGGTCCCCCAGGTGGCGTCCGACCTGCAACGGGCGAACGCGACGCTGCGCGTGGCCGACGCGATGGCCCAGTTGCTCGGCCCCGCCTTGTCCGGCGTCCTCGTCGGGGTGGGGGGCGCCGGGCTCGTCTTCGTCGTGGACGCGGGAACGTTCGCGGCCAGCGCGGTCTGCCTGCTGCTCCTGCGCGTACGGCCGTCGCCGAGCGCGACGCCGGGCTCCTCGATGCTGCGCAACCTGCGCGAAGGATGGGACGAGTTCCGCTCCCGCACCTGGATGTGGAGCGTCATCATCATCTGGATCTTCTACGGCGTGATGGTGTTCGGCCCGCTCCTGCCCCTGGGCTCGGCGCTGATCACCGAGAGCCACGGCAGGGGCGCCTACGGCTGGGTCATGTCGGCCGCAGGGGCGGGAACCGTCGTCGGCGGGCTGGTCGCCGTGTGGTTCCGGCCGTCCCGCCCGCTCATGGCGGGGGCGATCGCGATGAGCCTGTACTTCCTAGAACCGCTCGCCCTCGCCCTCCACATGCCGCTGCCGGTCGTCGCGGCGGCGTTCGCCACGAACGGCGCGGTGTGGGGTTTCTGGTCCGTCATGTGGGCCACCAGCGTGCAGACCCAGGTCACGCAGGACGTCCTGAACCGCGTGACGGCCTACGAGGTGGCGGGATCCGTGCTGAGCGTCCCGGTCGGGCAGGCGCTGGCCGGGCCGGTCGCCGCGCGGCTGGGCGCCGAGAACGTGCTGGCGGCCGGATTCGTGGTCGGGCTGGCCGGAGTCGCCTGCCTGCTGAGCGTTCCGGCGATTCGCGGCCTTCGCCGGGCTA
This sequence comes from Microtetraspora sp. AC03309, assembly GCF_020826795.1. NCBI lineage: Bacteria > Bacillati > Actinomycetota > Actinomycetes > Streptosporangiales > Streptosporangiaceae > Microtetraspora > Microtetraspora sp. AC03309. The sequence goes on from NZ_JADDIL010000019.1 coordinate 27,238, forward strand.
CCGTGCGCGATTCCCTGATAACGGAGTGACCGGACTTTTACCATGGCGAGGTGACGGTTCGTCGCGGTATCCCCCCGCTGCTGCTCACTGTCCTGCTCGCCGGCTGCTCCGGTCCCGCACCGCCGGAACCGCAGATCGGCCGGGTCACGCGCGCCCCGGTCAGGGAGATCGTCGAGGCCCCCGCCTCGGTGGCCGCGCGGGCGACCGCCGCGCTGGTCGCGCCCGCCTCCGGCACGGTCGCCGCGCTGTATGTGCAGGACGGTGACACGGTGGAGAAGGGGCAGATCCTGGCCAGGATCAGGTCCCCGCAGGCCGAGACCCAGCTCGACGAGGCGCGCAGGGCCGCGCGGCAGGCGTCCCGCCCGCTCCCGGCGGTCGGCGGCGTCTCGCCCGTACGGCTTCCGGCGCTGAAACCGCCCCGATCGCTCGACGCCCGGCTCGCCCGATGTTTCGCGGACGCGCGGAAGGCCGCGAGGAAGGTCGAGGACCCGGCCGTCAGGCGGCGGCTGCTCGCCGCCGTCGACGCGGCCGAGGCAGGGAGCAGGGCGCAGCGGCGCGCGCTCACCGACGTGGCGAACGACCTCAACCGGTCGATCGAGCAGGCGCTCTCCCAGGTGACCGGCCGGATCGGCGCCGGGCTGAGCGGGCTGACCGCGTCCATGTCCTCGCTCCAAGAGGCGTCCGGTTCCCAGGCGAGGGCCGCGGTACGGGCGGCGAAGGCCACGGTCGACGGTCTCGTCGTCAGAGCGCCGTTCGGCGGGATCGTCACGCTCGGCGGGCCCTCCTCCGGCACCGGTACGGCCGGCCTGGGCGACCTGATCGGGCGCCTGCCCGCGGGTTTGTCCGGCCAGGTCGCGTCCGCTCCCTCCGGGAGGTCGGGTGGGACCGTCGCCGCGGGGGTCCCGGTGGCGGCCGGGGACACGGTCGTCACGGTCACGGACGTCTCCACGCTCACTCTCGCCGCCGACGTGGACGAGACCGACGTGCTGCTGGTCTCGAAGGGCGTCCCCGCCGAGGTCGAGTTCGACGCGGTGACCGGGGCGACGTACCGGGCCGAGGTGACCGGCGTCGGGGTCACGCCCAAGGAGGGCGCCACGGGCGGCGTCGGCTATCCCGTACGGCTCACGCTCGGCCTGGGCGCCTACGACGACGGGAGTCCGGCTCCGCGTCCGAAACCGGGGATGAGCGCGGTGGTCCGCCTCACCGTGAAGGAGTCTCCGGACGCGCTGGCCGTACCGGCGTCGGCGATCGTCAGCAGCGGCAAGGAGAGCGTCGTGTGGGTGGTGCGGAACGGCGCGGCGGAGCGCCGCACGGTCCGGCTCGGGGCGCAGGGAGACGCGGAGGTCGAGGTGGTCAGCGGGCTCATGGCGGGTGAGCGGATCGTCGTCAGGGGCGCCGACACCGTCCACGCGAACCAGCCGATCGACCTGTCGTGACCCCGCCGCCGCCCGTCCCGGAAGACGCCGCGGGGAACGTCCCAGGGAACACCCCAGGGAACGCAGCAGAGAGCGCGTTCGAGGCGATCGGCCTCACCCGGTCGTACCGGCTCGACGGCGTGTCCGTCGACGCCCTGCGCGGAGTGAGTTTGCGCATCGGGCGGGGCGAGTTCGTGGCGATCGTGGGCCCGTCGGGGTCGGGCAAGTCCACGCTGATGCACCTGCTCGGTTGCCTCGACCGGCCGACGAGCGGCGTCCTGCGGGTGGGCGGCGTGGACGTCTCCACGCTCGACGACATCCGGCTGGCCGAGCTCAGGAACCAGACGATCGGGTTCGTCTTCCAGTCGTTCCATCTGCTCGCCCGTACACCGGCGCTGGACAACGTGGCGCTTCCGCTGGTCTACCGGGGCGTCGCGAGGGCCGAGCGCAGGGCGCGGGCCCGGGCGGCGCTGGAGGCCGTCGGGCTGGGCCACCGGCTCGATCACCGCCCGTCGCAGATGTCCGGCGGCGAGCAGCAACGGGTGGCCATCGCCCGCGCGCTGGTCGGGGATCCGCAGGTGGTGCTCGCCGACGAGCCCACCGGCAACCTCGACTCGCGCAACGGCGCCGATGTCATGGCCCTGCTCGAACGGCTCAACGCCGACAACGGGGTCGCGGTCGTCCTCGTCACCCACGAGCCCGAGGTCGCCGGCCGGGCCCGCCGCCAGATCCACGTACGGGACGGCCGGATCGAGCTCGACACCGGCGTGGTCGCCGACGGCGGGAGAGCCGGCGGATCAGGGGAGGGCGGGTGAGGACGGGCGAGGCGCTGCGCATGGCCGTGGAGGCGCTGCGGGTCAACCGGCTGCGCAGCGGTCTCACGATGTTCGGCGTGATCATCGGCGTGCTGTCGGTGGTGATCCTCGTCGCCATCGGCACCGGCGCCAAGGACGCGGTGGAACGGGAGATCGCGGGGCTGGGCAGCAACATCATCCTGATCGTCCCCGGTCAGGTGACCCTCGGCGCGGCGCCCACGCAGAGCCGGCTGGACCTGTCCGACGTCGCCTACGTGCGGCGGGTGGTGGGCGACCCGTCGCGGGTGACCGTCGCCGTCAATTCCGGCGAGCCGGTACGCGTCGGGCGGAACGAGGTGTTCGCGACGCTCACGGGGACGGACGAGAACGTGCCCGGCGTCTTCGACCGTCCGCTGCGCCGCGGCCGGTATCTCAGCGAGACCGACGTCGACACCCGGCGGCGGGTGGCCGTCCTCGGATCGGAGGTCGCGGCGAAGCTGTTCGGCGACGTGGATCCGATCGGTAGGCAGGTCACCGTCGCGGGGGTCCGGTTCCGGGTGGTCGGGCTCTACGAGACCGTGGGCGCGACCTTCGGCGTGGCCCGCGACCAGGAGGTGCACATCCCGGTCACCACCGCGCAGCGGCTGATCGGGATGAACAGGATCAACGCCGTCGCGGTCAGCGCGTCCGGGCCCGACGAGATCGAACCCCTGCGGCGGCGCGTTCTCGCCGCGCTGGCGGAGCGGTATCCCGGCGAGCGTTTCTCCGCGGTCACGCAGACGCAGCTGCTCGGCACGGTCGGGACGGTGCTCGGGATGCTGACCGGAGTGCTGGCCGCGATCGCCGCCATCTCTCTGCTGGTCGGCGGGGTCGGCGTGTCCAACATCATGCTGGTCGGCGTACGGGAGCGGACCAAGGAGATCGGCCTGCGCAAGGCGCTCGGCGCACGCGGGCGTGACGTGCTCGCCCAGTTCCTCATCGAGGCCGTCCTGCTGACCACGATCGGCGGGCTGGCCGGGATCGTGCTCGGCGTCGGCGGGGCGCTGCTGATCCAGGCCGTCTCCCCGGTGCCGGCCGCGATCACGTGGTGGTCGATCGTGCTCGCGTTCGGCGTATCGGCCGGGGTGGGGGTGTTCTTCGGTGTGGCACCGGCGCGGCGGGCCGCCCGGCTCGACCCTGTGGTCGCCCTCCGTACCGAGTGACCGTATCCCTGGGATTAAGCGAATATGTCGTGATATTCCGGGCTGGTTAAGGAAGGGTGGCGTATGTCACGAGGGGGAGAAACCACGCCGAGGTGCGTACGGTAGCGTCACGATCGTGCGGCGAGGAGGCGGCGGCATGATCGAGCGAACCGGCGAGCACGGGTGCGGCAACGTCCGCGTGGTCTGGGATGAGGCGCTGACGTCGTACAACTTCGGCCCCGGGCATCCGCTCGCGCCGGTCCGCGTGGAGCTGACCATGGCGCTCGCCCGGGACCTCGGCGTGCTCGACCCGGTCGAGATGACCGGATGCGTTCCGGCGTGCGACGACGAGCTGGCGCTGGTCCACCGGCGCGATTACGTCGACGCGGTGAAGACCGTGTCGAAGACCGGGCGGCCCGACCTCGGCTGCGGGCTCGGCACCGAGGACAACCCGGCGTTCACCGGGGTGCACGAGGCGTCGGCGCTGATCGCCGGAGCGTCGCTGGAGGCCGCGAGGTCCGTGTGGACCGGCGAGGCGCGGCACGCCGTCAACGTGGCCGGCGGCCTGCATCACGCGATGGCGGGCATGGCCAGCGGCTTCTGCGTCTACAACGACCCGGCGATCGCGATCGCGTGGCTGCTCTCCCAGGGCGCGACGAAGGTGGCGTACGTGGACGTGGACGTCCACCACGGCGACGGAGTGCAGGCGGCGTTCTACGACGATCCGCGGGTCCTCACCATCAGCCTGCACGAGAGCCCGCGCACGCTCTTCCCCGGGACCGGCTTCCCCGGCGAGACCGGCGCGCACGGCAGCGCGGTCAACGTCGCGTTGCCCGCCGGATGCGGCGACAGCGGTTGGCTGCGCGCCTTCCACGCCGTCGTGCCGCCGCTGCTGCGGGAGTTCGGCCCGGAGGTGCTCGTCACCCAGCACGGATGCGACAGCCACGCCCTCGACCCGCTGGCCAACCTCATGCTGAGCGTGGACGGCCAGCGTACGGCCTATGCCGCGTTGCACCGGCTGGCGCACGAGACGGCGGGCGGCCGGTGGATCGTCACCGGAGGCGGGGGATACGAGCTCGTCCAGGTGGTGCCGCGCGCGTGGACCCACTTGATCGCGGAGGCGTCCGGGCATCCCGTCGAGCCGACCACCCCGACCCCGCAGAGCTGGCGGAACCTGGTCAGGGAGCGGACCGGAGAGGTGCCCCCGCTGACGATGACCGACGGGCGCCACCCGCAGTTCTCCGACTTCTCCGGTGGATACGATCCGGCCGATCCGATCGACCGGGCCATCGTGGCCACCCGGAAGGCCATCTTCCCCTTCCACGGATTGGACCCCCTGCCATGACGGGAATCCCGGCGGCGCGAGGAGCGCTGTGGCACCTGTGAACGTTCCCTCCCGCACAGACCTCCGCGACCATCTGATCAGAACGCGCATCGCCGGTGACGTCGCGACGCCGCGTGAGAACAACCTCGACAACTACCGCTCGCTGGCCGGCCGCGATCCCCATTACATGTTCGGCCTCACCTTCGCGGCGGAGTGGGGCTTCCGTGACGTGCTGGAGCAGATGGCCAAGTCGGTGGGTGTGGTGGCCGATCCGGGGCATCGCGAGGGCCAGGACACCATCGACCCCGATCTGACCATCGACGCGCTTGAGGCGATGGGCGACCGCGTCGGCGAGGTGCTGGCCAGGGGGAACGCCCGCATCGTGATCGCCACGGGACATCCGACGGGCCTGCTCACCGTCCACCTGGCGGTCGCCAGGCTCGCCCGCTCGTACGGCGCGACGCTGCTGACCCCGGCCGAGAGGTGGAGCTACTCGAGTCACGGATACGGACGTGTACGGAGGATCCGCTACCTCGACGACGTCGCCATGCTCGACGACGGTGCGGCGCTCGTGCACACGCATGATCCGGACCCGATGCGCGCCATCCTGGCGGAGGAGCGGCCGGACTTCGTGATCGCCGATCATGGATGGGCGGGCGCCGCGGGAGAGGCGGGCGTCGAGACGGTGGGCTTCGCGGACAGCAACGATCCCGCGCTCTTCATCGGCGCGGCGGAGGGCAAGATCGCGGTCGCGGTGCCGCTCGACGACAATGTGTTGCCGAGATATTACGGTCCGCTGACGGACTACCTCCTGGCCAGGATCACGCGGCACCTCTGAGTACGCATCGGACTGTCCGTTTCGCGCATTTCGCGCCCCCCTTTGCCCCGGTCTGCCGGGGGTTTGCCAACGCTTTCGTGTGCCGGGGCGACTCTTATGTGAGAGAAGTTGGTCCGTTCCAAGATTGAGGCGAGGGGCACGACCCCACTGCTGCCAGCGACTTTCTCCATTTTGACGGCATAAGGCTGCGGTGACTGATGAAATGGGGGGTTTGCCTACTCGCAGTCCCGACTTACGCTGACGGCAGTACACGTGCGTGAGCGATGGCACCAGTGGGGATAACCCGGAAACACGTGCGGAAGAGGCGTCCGATGGGTGCAGGCGAAAGACCTCTCAGCGAGGTGAAGTTCCTGACGGTGGCGGAAGTCGCCACGGTCATGCGAGTGTCCAAGATGACGGTGTACCGGCTCGTCCACTCAGGTGAGCTGCCGGCCATCCGTGTCGGCCGATCCTTCAGGGTGCCCGAGCAGGCCGTACACGACTACCTCAGGGATGCGTTCATCGAGGCAGGATGACACGCCGAGGCGGTCCGGACCCGCGCTGACCAGGCGCGGGATCCGGCATCGGCCACGCGGTGTCCCCCAGGGGGCGATCGACCGTGGATCGCCGGTAGTCTGTTGTGCCGGTGTGCGCTCGCGCACCGGTCTGGCATTCTCAACCTTCACCTGGGGGTCCCGTGGGCTCTGTGATCAAGAAGCGCCGCAAGCGCATGGCCAAGAAGAAGCACCGCAAGCTGCTGAAGAAGACCCGCATCCAGCGGCGTAACAAGAAGTAGTAGTACGGAGCGCGCACCGGTCCCGCGGGGCCGGGCGACCGTGAACATTCCCCCACCAGTCCCCCAGTGAGGCGACGATGACCCACACTGTGCTGGTCACCGGGGTCTCGCGTCACGTCGGAGCACGAGTGGCCGGCGTGCTCGCCGCAGACCCGGACATCGGCCGGGTCATCGGGGTGGACACGGTTCCGCCGCCATCGCTCACCCGAGATGGCGGCTCCCTGTCCGGTCGCACCGAGTTCGTCCGCGTCGATCTGCGCAGTCCAGACATCGCGCAGGTCATCGCGGCGGCGGACGTCGACATCGTCGTGCACATGAGCCTGGTCAGCGGCCCCGCCAGGAGCCGGTCGGCCATGAAAGAGCACAACGTCATCGGCACGATGCAGCTGCTCGGCGCGTGCCAGCGGTCCACGACCGTGCGCAGGGTCGTGGTGCGGTCCACGACCGCCGTGTACGGCTCGGCGCCGAACGATCCCGCCGTGTTCAGGGAGGACAGCGAGCCCGCCGAGGTCCCGCACTCGGGGTACGCCAAGGACGCCGGCGACGTGGAGGGCTACGTCCGGGGCTTCGCCAGGCGGCGTCCCGACGTGGTCACCTCGACGCTCCGTTTCGCCAACTTCATGGGTCCGGGGGTGGACTCACCCCTCACCAGGTACTTCGCGCAGCCGCTTCCGCCGACGGTGTTCGGCTTCGATCCCCGGCTGCAGTTCGTGCACGAGGACGACGGAGTCGAGGTGCTGCGCCGGATGGCCCTGGAGGACCACCCGGGCACGTTCAACGTGGCCGGCGACGGCGTGCTGTTGCTGTCCCAGTGCCTGCGGCGGGCGGGCCGGACGCCGCTTCCCGTGCCGTCTCCGGTGTTCCGTTTCCTGGGAGAGATGGCGCGCGCCGCGCGCCGGCTGGACTTCACGCCCGAGCAGCTGGCGCTGATGTGCCACGGCCGGGTCGTGGACAGCGGCCGGTTGATCCGCGAGCTGGGATGGAAGCCCAAGTTCGGCACGGCCGCCGCGTTCGAGGACTTTCTCCGCTCGCGCCGCCTTTCCGGCGGCCTTTCCGCCGCCGTGGCCGACCGGCTGTCCGATCTCGCTTCGGGGCGATCCACCCCCGGTCCCGGATGACCAGTAAGGCGTGTGTGACGTGACGCGTACCTCCGAGGAGGGCTCGCCCGGGGCTCCGGACGACGCCTCGCCCGCCTTCGGCGTTTCGGACGACGCCCCGCCCGGGTCCGGTGACGAGCGGCTCGCCGAGCTCTTCGCCTTCCTGCGCCGCCGCCTCACCGGCGAGTACGAGATCGACGAGTTCGGGTTCGACCCGGAGCTCAACGACAAAGTCCTGCTCGAACTGATCCGGCCGGTGTACCGGCACTGGTTCCGGGTCGAGACGCTCGGTCTGGAGAACGTCCCGGCGGAGTCGGGGGCGCTGGTGGTGGCCAACCACTCCGGGACGCTGCCGGTCGACGCGCTGATGATGCAGGTAGCGCTGCACGATGAGGCGCACCGCGCGGTCCGCCTGCTCGGCGCCGACCTCGTCTACCAGCTGCCCGTGCTCGGCCACCTGTCGCGCAAGACGGGGCACACGCTGGCCTGTCCGGAGGACGCCGACCGCCTGCTGCGCAAGGGCGAGCTCGTGGGTGTCTTCCCCGAGGGTTTCAAGGGCGTGGGCAAGCCGTTCTCGCAGCGCTACCGGTTGCAGCGGTTCGGCCGTGGAGGCTTCGTGGCCTCGGCGATCCGGGCCGGGGTGCCGATCATCCCCTGCGCCATCGTCGGCGCCGAGGAGATCTATCCCAAGATCGGCGATCTTCCCGTGCTGGCCCGGCTGCTGGGCCTGCCCTACCTGCCGATCACGCCGTTCTTCCCGTGGCTCGGCCCGCTCGGGCTGGTGCCGTTGCCGTCGAAGTGGCTGATCGAGTTCGGCGAGCCGATCAGGACCGACGACTACGACCCCATCGACGCCGACGACCCGATGCTGGTGTTCAACCTCACCGACCAGGTACGCGAGACGATCCAGCACCAGCTGGACGCGCTGCGGCGTCGCCGTGGCCCCGCCTTCCAGCCGCTCTTCTGACGTGACAGCGGATCACGCGCTGCCATAGTGTGATAGATCACGAAGTGTCGGTTTCCGCCGCTTTGCGAGGGTCTTCCTCATTCCAGCACCGCCATTCGACGGGGGCGTACGGGTGACGGCATCAGGTGGTCTGCAGCCGGGTGATCCCCAGTCCATCGGTCCCTACCGGCTGATCCGGCGCCTCGGGGCCGGAGGGCAGGGCATCGTCTATCTCGGGACGGACGCCGGAGAGGCCGCCGTGGCGGTCAAGATCCTCCGGCCGGAGATCGCCCACGACGACACGACCCGCGAGCGCTTCGCCCGGGAGGTGACCATCGCACAGCGGGTGGCCTCCTTCTGCACCGCCCAGTTCCTCACCGCGGACCTCTGGTCGAACCCGCCGTACATCGTCACCGAGTTCGTGGACGGGCCGTCTCTCCAGGACGACGTGAACCGGAACGGCCCGCGAAGCGGGTCCGCCCTCCACCGGCTCGCCGTCGGGACCGCCACCGCCCTCACGGCGATCCATGAGGCGGGCCTGGTGCATCGGGACTTCAAGCCCGGCAACGTGCTGCTCGGCCAGGACGGCCCTCGTGTGATCGATTTCGGGATCGCCCGGGCCCTCGACGCGACGGCCACGGTCAGCAGCCAGGTCATCGGAACCCCGGCGTACATGGCGCCCGAGCAGATCGCCGGGGCCCCGACCGGTCCCCCGGCCGACGTCTTCGCCTGGGGTGCGGTTGTCGCGTTCGCCGCGACGGGGCGCTCGCCCTTCGCGGGCGACTCGGCTCCCGCGGTCCTCTATCGCGTGATCAATGCCGAGCCCGAACTCGACGGCGTGCCGGAGCCGTTGCTCTCCCTCGTGCGCCAGTGCCTGGACAAGGATCCGGCGGCACGTCCGACTACGCAGGAAGTGCTGATGCGGCTGCTCGGGTCGGCTGAGCCGGTCGCCGCCCCCGTGACCGCGTCGCGGAACATCTCACGCTCCGACGCGCGTCCCACCCGGCGGGCGGGTCGCGCGGGCCGGATGTACGCCCTCGCCGGTGGCGCGGCCGTGCTCGCGCTCGCGGCGGGAGCCGCCATCTGGGTCCCGAGAGACCCGGCAGGGGTCGGGCGGGGCGGCACGACCACCGGTCCCGCGGCCGCGAGGTCGTCGATGCCCGCGAACCCGAAGCCGCTGCGCTTCTCCCGGGCTTTCGAAGGCACGTGGCAAGGGGCGCTGGCGCAGAGCAACGGCAGGAACCGGCCCATGATCGTGACAATCCAGGCCGGCTTGCGAACGGCGGCGGTCAGCTATCCAGATCTTGGTTGCAGCGGAACGTTGACCCTCACCGGCCGGGGCTCGGGCGGGCAGTTCCTCCTGCACGAGTCCATCCTCAAGGGGACCAGATGCACCCGGGAGGGCGACTTCGCGATGAAGGCGAGTCGCAAGGACCTCACGCTGACGTACATCCCGCAGGGGGAGAGCGACGTCACCTACAGCGCCACGGTCACTCTGTTCCGCTCCGCCGGGTGAGGTTCCCTCCCCCTCCGACCTGGCGATTCTTTACCCGCGCTTATCGGTCTCGGGGTCTAACAATGGCAGCTACTGGTCGGTATGGTGTACTTCACCAAGAGGAGTACATCATGCACCAAAGCGGGATAAAGCGGAAAGTACTGCTTGCGGGAATGGCTTTGGGATACGCCGCGGGAGTGGTCCGGCGGCGCGCGGAAGCCGTACCCGCGACGGTGAACGGTTCCCGGCTCGGCTGCCTGGTGGGCAAGCCGATGACCGTGACCACGGATGATGGTGTGCATCTCGCGGTGGACGTCGACGAGCATCCGGATCCCGAGTTCGCCGTGATCTTCGCGCACGGCTGGGTGATGAACCGCCACTGCTGGCACATCCAGCGCGAGGCGCTGGCCGGCCGGGCCACGCTCGTCTTCTACGACCAGCGCGGACACGGCGCGTCCTCGGCGGGCCCGATCGACGACTGCACGATCGACCGGCTCGGCGACGACCTGGCCGCGGTCATCGAGCAGGCCGTCCCGGAAGGGGTGCCGGTCGTGCTCGTCGGCCACTCGATGGGCGGCATGAGCATCATGGCGTTCGCCGCCCGGCATCCGGAGTTGCTCGCCTCCCGTGTACGGGGTGTCGCGCTGCTCAGCACGTCACCGGGTGAGTTGTCCCGGCACACGTTCGGCCTGCCGTGGCCGGTGGGGCGGCTGGCCGCGTTCGTCACGCCGATCGTCTTCGAGGGACTGCTGGCCCAGGCCGCGTGGATCGACCGCAGCGTCGCGCTCAAGACGCGCACCCACCTCCCGGTGGCCCGCTACATCGCCTTCGGCGGCGGCGCGCGGCCCGACCATGTGCGGTTCGTGAGCGACGTCGCGGCGGCCACCCCGACCGAGGTGATGGTCGGCTTCTTCCGCGGCCTCTGCGTGCACGACAAGCTGACCGCGCTCGACGCGCTGCGCTCGATCGAGACGCTGGTCATGGTGGGCGAGAACGACCGTGTGACCCCGCCCGCGCACAGCCGCAGGATCGCCGAGACGCTGCCCGGTGCGCGGCTCATGATCGTCCCCGACGCCGGACACATGATCGGCTTCGAGCGCCCGGACCTGGTCAACGACGCCCTGAACGACTTTCTCGACCGGATCGCCCACTCGGCGGTCAGTGGCCTCCGCCGGTACGCGTGACCGGGACGACAGGCGGCGACACGTACGAACGACGTCCTCGCTGCGGGGCGCGCCGCGGAGGACGCCCTCTCGGGCGGTGATCGAGAGCAGGACGGCGGAGGGGCCACGTCCTGGGCGGATTCTCCCGCGCCGAGGGATCAGGACGAGCGGTAGTGCTTGCGGAGCGCGATGCCCGCGGCGATGCCCCCGGCCACGGCGCCCGCGGTCGCCGCGATCGGCAGGCCGATCAGCGTGGCCTTGCGCCCGGTGCGGAAGTCGCGGATCTGCCAGCCGTGCTCCTTCGCGTGCTCGCGCAGCTCGCTGTCGGGATTGACGGCATACGGCCGGCCGACCAGCGACAACATGGGCAGGTCGTTGGCCGAGTCGCTGTATGCCGAGCAGTGGGACAGGTCGAGCCCCTCCCGGCGGGCCAGCGCCCGGATGGCCTCAGCCTTGGCCGGGCCGTGGAGGAGATCGCCGACGAGCCTGCCGGTGTAGACGCCGTCCGCGGTCTCCGCGACCGTGCCGAGCGCGCCGGTCAGGCCGAGCCGCTGGGCGATCACCCGGGCCAACTCGACCGGGGTCGCGGTGACCAGCCAGACCCGCTGGCCCGCCTCCAGGTGAGCCTGGGCGAGCGCGCGCGTCCCGGCCCAGATCCGGTCGGACATGACCTCGTCGTAGATCTCCTCGCCGAGGCGCACCACCTCATCGACCTTGAGGCCGGCCACGAAGGCCAGCGCCGTCTCCTTGGCCTTGGCGATGTGCTCGGGGTTCTCGTTGCCGCGTACCCGGAACCACGCCTGCCCGACGGCGAACCTCACCAGATCGTTGGTGGTGAACAGGCCGCGCGCGGCCAGACCGCGCGCGAAGTGGTAGATCGAGGCGCCTCGCATCATGGTGTTGTCCACGTCGAAGAACGCCGCGGCCGTCAGGTCGGGCTCGGCGCTCGGGGTGGGGACCACCGCCGCGGCCGCCACCTCTCCCGCGATCTCCGCCGCTTCCCGCCGTCGTATTAGCCGCTTCATAGGCCATCAGCTTAACCGTCCGGTTGGTGGATGACGGTGTACGCGGCGTTAGCGCCGAGTGACCGTATTCCATGCAAGCAGGTCACTCAACGGGACTCGTGAAGGTGTCGATGTAGGTGAGGTACTTGGTCGCCTTGTCGCGGTTCTCCCGATCGAGCTTCGGGAGCAGCGGCTCCACCATCGTGCGCTGCTCGCGGGCGAACCGCCGTACCTCGCCGTCGGGCTTGTCGTCGCGCGGCCTGACCCGGGCCAGCGCCGCCCGGGTGGTCCTGGCCATGTCGTCGAGGGCCTGTGTGATGAGTTCGTCCCGGCCGGGCCCGGGCGCGCCGGCCAGCGTCGCCGCCTCCGCCGCGCGCAGCCGGGCCGCCGCCATCTCGCGCTTCGCCAGTTCGGTGTCGCTCGTGGCCAGCCGCAGCACGGTCGCCTCCGCCGCCCGCTTCAACGGGTAGAGCATGTCGCCCGGCACCGAGTCGTACGCCCGGGAGCCGGTCAGGAACATCACGCCGAGCAGCATCGTGAACACCACCGCCGGGCGGAGCCGTACGAGGAGGGAGGGTCGGCGGACCTCCGGCCGCTCCGCGGGAGGCCGCTCGGCGGGCCTGCGCTCGGCGGCGTGCGCTTCGAGCAGGTCCGCGCGCAATTTGGCCCGGAAGTCCGGCCGTGGGCCGCCGCCGATCCGGGAACCGACCTCGGCGATCCGCGTGGTGACACGGTCGGTGGCACGCCCCGCCCATCCGACCCGCCGCCGGCGCCGCGGCCGCCACCAGCCCATGAACGCTCCCGAGATCCCCCGTTGCCGATCCACGCCTGTGTCATGCCCAACGAGGTGACGCGGCCAGGGTTACGGCACGTGAGCTAACCGAGATCTTTCGGAAGCACGCGGGCCAGCGCCTTGATCGCCCGGAACTGGAGTGCCTTGATCGCGCCGCTCTGCTTGCCCATGATCATGGCGGTCTCCGCGAGCGACATCCCGTGCAGGAAGCGCAGGACGACGCACTCCTGCTGCTCGGCGTTGAGCCGCGTGATCGCCCGTAGAACGTGCTCGTTCACCATGTTGGCGACGACGGCGTTCTCCGGGATGTGCTCGCCGTCGAGGGGGGTGTCGAGGACCTCGGCCGTGGACACCTCAAGCCGGCTGCGTCCCGATTTGTAGTGGTCGGTGACCAGGTTCCTGGCGATGGTGACCAGCCAGGCGCCGAAGTCGCGACCTTGCCAGGTGAAGTCGGCGATGCCGCGCAAGGCGCGCAGGAACGTGTCGCTCGTCAGGTCCTCGGCGAGCGCGTGCGAACCCACGCGGAAGAACACGTAGCGGTAGACGAGGTCGACGTATCGGTCGTAGAGCATGCCGAACGCCTCGGTGTCGCCGGTCTTGGCGCGCAGGACCAGCGTGCGCATCTCGTCGTGTTCGAGCTGCGCCGCCGCGGGGGCGGCGGGGGGTGCCTGCCGCACCACTCCAGCGGCTGGAGGGGAGAGCCCGGCGAACGGCCACGATGTCGGCATCCGGTGATCCCAAGGGGAAGGGGAGTCGGCGTGCTCGAACACTCTAGAAATCATCGCGAGATAACACAATCCACCGTGCACGGTAATCACGTCGCGTAACGGGCCGGGACACCGGCTACCGGTCAGTGCGCGAAGTCCGGCAGCATAAGGTCCACCATGGAAGTCCTTGTCGCTGTCATCGCGTTCGCCGGCGCCGTTCTCGCCGCCATCACCACCGGTGTCGTCGTCGGTCGCATCCGCGAGAAGCCGTCGGGATGGCTGGTCGCGTGGGCCGTCACCACGGGTGCGCTGTGCCTCTCCCTCGGGGCGATCGCCACCGGCCAGCTGATCGGGTTCGGGCCGGTGACCTTCCGGTTGTTCCAGATCACCGGGTCACTGGTGGCGCCGCTCTGGCTGGCCGTGGGCGTGGCGCAGCTGGTCGCGAGGAAGGCGTTCCCCCGCTTCGCCGGCTGGCTTCTCGGTGGCGCGCTGACGGGCGTCGGCGCGGTGATCATGCTGATCGACCCGATCAGCAGCGCGTTCACCAAGACGTTCCCGCCGGCCGACGAGTTCTGGGACATCTGGCCCGAGTGGCTCCTGCGCGCTGTCCACGTGGTCGTCATCGGGATGCTGGTGATCTGGCTCCTGATCGCGGTGCTGCGCGGGCGCAAGGGCGACGACTACGACCTCGACAACATGAACGCGACGGTCGCGCTCGCCCCGGCGGGCATCGCCGTGGCCGTCGCGCTGGAGTTCACGCTTCCCGGGATCGTCGTGGTCGCCTTCATGGCCGCCACCGCCGGAGCCGTGTGGTATGCCCTCGCCCGCCCGCTCGCGCCATACGAGGACGAGGACGAGGAGGAGGACGAGCCGGACGCCCGTGAGCCGCAGGACGAGTGGTCGGGCCGTGGCAGGCGCGGCTCCGACGACCGGCCGGCGCCGCCGGCCCAGGTCCCCCCACGGCGCTCCGGCCTGGGAGATCTCGTCGCGGAGTACCGCGCGGGGGAACAGGGCGATGTCGACTACGCCGCGCGCATGCAGCCGTCGGACGCCTTCGGCGGCCAGCCGCAGGGTCCCCGGGCAGGCCAGGACGGGTACAGCGGCCCCCGCGGGCGCGAGTACACGATGCCTCCGGCGGCGGACGCCGACTACGCGATGCCCGGCGCGGCTCCGGAGTACAGCATGCCGCAGGCCGCTCCGGAGTACAGCATGCCGCAGGCCGCCCCGGAATACGGCCCGCCCCAGACGGGCCGGCCCGAGTACGGTGTTCCGGCCACGGGCACGGTCTTCCCGGGCGCGGACATGGCGGCGAACCTCGGCGTCGGGTTCGGCGGTTCCGGCGCCGCCGCACCCCGGCAGGGCGGGTCGGTGCGGCCGTCGCCCAACATCTACGGGTTGCTCACCGTCTTCACGCTGATAGACGGATCGGGAGAGGCGTTCGACAAGCTCGCGGAGGAGACCGTCGAGGCGGTGCAGCGCAACGAGCCCGACACCCTGGTCTTCGTCTGCCACGGCGTGAAGTCGGCGCCGCTGCAGCGCATCGTGTACGAGCTCTACCGGGACGAGGTGGGATACACCGAGCACCAGCGCCAGCCGCACATGGAGCGGTTCGCCACGGAACGTACGGCGCTCGTGCTGGCCGCCAACGTCATCGAGTTGACCGTGAACGCCGCCAAGGTCGTCCCTCTCCCCACCACGTTCAGGTGAGCGGTCCCGTCGAGGGCGCGGGGAACCAGGTGGCAAGGGCGGGAGTCGCCTCAAGGGCGTCCCGAACAGGTCGTGCCGAAGGCGCGACGATCAGACGTAGAGCGATCGGACACTCAGGGATCGGACACGGAGCGGTCTGACGTTGCGCGGTCGGGCGTTGCGCGATCAGACGCTGAGCGCGGCGCGGAGACGGGCTTCGTCCACGCGCCAGAAGTCATGCTGGACCCCGTCGATCAGGGTGACCGGGATCATCTCCCAATATTTGGCGTGATCCTCCTCGGAGAGGGTGATGTCACGCTCTTCCCACGGCACACCGAGATCCGCGGCCACGCGCTCGATGACGGCCCGCGCGTCGTCGCAGAGGTGACAGCCGGGCTTGCCGATGAGGGTGATCCGATGCTCGCGAGGTGCCATGGCGCCAGCCTATTGGGCCGCCGCGCGCAGCCTTTCGGGAGCGCCGCCGTACGGTCGGGCGCGGTCTTTCGGGACCGGCGCCGAACGTCAGGCGGTGGCCTCTCGGGAGCAACCCGCCGTACGCGGGGCGGCGCGAGACGGACCGAGCGCGTCCCTGCAAAGCGGCCGCACGGCTAGGGCCGAGTTGGAGACCGGGCCCGCGCTTTGGGACAGTGAACGAGCACTGACTTTGTGCATCGCTTCACAAAGGCACTAACCTGTAGGAACGCGAAATTCGGTTACATCCACTCGTACGGTCGGAGACGGTCTCCGGCTGTCCGTCCCCCTGGAGCACCGGCAAGTGACCCGCCGTATCCCTCAAGCGCGAGAGCGTGGCATTCCCGATGCGACGGTCGCGAGACTGCCGCTCTACTTGCGTGCCTTGAACGGGCTGGCCGAGCGTGGCACGGCCACGGTCAGTTCGGAGGACCTCGCGGTCGCGGCGGGGGTGAACTCGGCCAAGCTCCGCAAGGACCTCTCACACCTCGGGTCGTACGGCACTCGGGGGGTGGGGTACGACGTCCAGTACCTGATCTACCAGATCTCGCGTGAGCTAGGTCTCACCCAGGATTGGGCCGTCGCCATCGTGGGGGTGGGTAACCTCGGGCGAGCGCTCGCTAACTATGGAGGGTTCGTGTCCCGGGGTTTCCGGGTCGCGGGCCTGTTCGACGCCGATCCCGGAGTGGTGGGCGAGCGGATCGCCGGGCTCGTGGTGGAACATGCCGACGGGCTCGAGTCAGTGATCAGGAAGCGCGGGGTGTCCATAGTGGTGATCGCGACGCCGGCGACGGCGGCGCAGGAGGTCTGCGACCGCGTCATCGCCGCGGGCGTCACCAGTATTTTGAACTTCGCCCCCGTGGTGCTGACCGTGCCGGACGGCGTAGATGTTCGTAAAGTCGATTTATCCATTGAACTGCAGATTCTTGCGTTCCACGAGCAGCGTAAGGCGAGTGGAGGGCCCATGATGGGCGATGAGTGGCCCGATGGGGTGGTCGTAGTGAGCGAGCGCGGAGCGCCGCTGGGCGAGGCGAGCCAATGAGCATCCTCGTTGTCGGCCTGAGCCACCGCACGGCACCGGTGGCCCTGCTCGAACGCGTCTCGGTGAGCGGCGACGCGCTCGCCAAGCTGCTCCTCGACGTGCGCGGCGAGCCCACTGTCTCCGAGGCGATGGTCGTCTCGACCTGCAACCGGGTCGAGGTCTACGCGGACGTGGACCGGTTCCACGGCGCCGTCACGGCCGTCACCGACCTGCTCGCCGCGCACTGCGGCATCAACCAGGAGCAGCTCACCCCGCACCTCTACGTGCAGTACGAGGACCGCGCCGTCCACCACCTGTTCTCTGTGGCCTGCGGCCTCGACTCGATGGTCGTCGGCGAGGGGCAGATCCTCGGCCAGATCCGCGTGGCGCTGAAGCTCGCCCAGGATCAGGGCACCGTGGGGAGCATTCTCAACGAGCTCTTCCAGCAGGCCCTGCGGGTCGGCAAGCGGGCGCACGCCGACACCGCCATCGACCGGGCGGGAGCCTCCCTCGTCGGGGTGGGCCTGACGCTCGCCGAGCGTGAGCTCGGCCCGATCTCCGGGAAGCGGGCGCTGGTCGTCGGCGCCGGGTCGATGAGCGCGCTGTCCGCCGCCACCCTGGTCCGTTCGGGCGTGACCGACATCGTCATCGCCAACCGCACCTACGACCGCGCCGTACGCCTGGCCGAGTCGGTCGGCGGCCGGGCGGTCCGGCTCACGGAGATCCCCGCCGAGATCGCCGAGGCGGACGTCGTCATCTCGTGCACCGGCGCCGGATCATGCCTGATCACCGATGAGACGGTCGCGGGGGCGGTGGGCCGCGGACGGGATCTCTTCCTGCTCGACCTGGCCCTCCCGCACGACGTCGACCCCGGCGTACGGGCGCTGCCCGGCGTGACGCTGGTCGACCTGGAGTCCATGCAGCAGGCCGGCGTGGCCGACGACATCGGCGACGGCGGCCGGGCCGAGGCCATCGCCGCGGTTCAGGCGATCGTCACCGAGGAGGTGGCCGCCCACCTCGAAGCGGAGCGCGCCGCCCGGGTGACCCCTACCGTGGTCGCGCTGCGCAGCAAGGCGGCAGAGGTGGTCGACTCCGAGATGGGCCGGCTGATCTCGCGCGTCCCCGAATTGGAGGGACGGCTGCGCGACGAGGTCGCACAGACTGTCAGAAGAGTCGTGGACAAGCTGCTCCACGAGCCGACCGTACGTGTCAAGCGGCTGGCGTCCTCGCCTGGAGGCGATCAGTACGCGGAGGCCCTCCGCGAGCTGTTCAACCTGGATCCCCAGAAGCCCGAGGCCGTGTCGCGGATGGAGGTCGAGTCATGAGCGCTCCTCTGAGGATGGGCACCCGCAAGAGTGAGATGGCCACGACGCAGTCCGGGCTGGTGGCCAAGCGGCTCACCGAGCTGACCGGGCGCGAGGTGGAGCTGGTGGGCATCACCACGTACGGTGACGTCACCAAGGCCAATCTCACCCAGCTCGGCGGCACCGGCGTGTTCGTCAGCGAACTGCGCAACAAGCTGATCGAGGGTGAGATCGACTTCGCCGTCCACTCGCTCAAGGATCTGCCGACCGCGGAAGACCCCCGGATCACGCTGGTCGCCACGCCGCCGCGTGACGACCCGCGCGACGCGCTGGTGAGCACGGCCAAACTGGCCGACCTGGCACCCGGCGCCCGGGTGGGCACCGGCTCGCCGCGCCGCGTCGCGCAACTCCGGTCCCTACGGCCGGACCTTCACTACGTCCCGATCAGGGGAAACGCGCCCACCCGCATCGGCAAGATCGCCGCGGGTGAGCTGGACGCCGTCGTGCTGGCCACCGCCGGGCTCTGCCGGCTCGGCCGCGACGGCGAGATCTCGCAGATCTTCGAGGTCGACGAGGTGCTTCCGGCGCCCGGCCAGGGCTCACTCGCCGTCGAGTGCCCGGCCGATCGCGCCGACCTGATCGAGTTGCTGGGCGTCCTCGACGACCCGCGAACCCGCGCGGCGGTGACCGCCGAGCGCGCCGTGCTTTCCGCCCTCGAAGCCGGTTGCGCGGCACCGGTAGGTGCTTTCGCGTCCGATGACGGGCACATTCTCAACCTGACCGCTGCCGTCGTCGCCATCGACGGCGTCAGGTCAGTGCGCAAGTCCAC
The DNA here is from genome assembly GCF_020826795.1 of Microtetraspora sp. AC03309. Taxonomy (NCBI): domain Bacteria; kingdom Bacillati; phylum Actinomycetota; class Actinomycetes; order Streptosporangiales; family Streptosporangiaceae; genus Microtetraspora; species Microtetraspora sp. AC03309. The sequence goes on from NZ_JADDIL010000019.1 coordinate 46,081, forward strand.
CTCCGGACCTCGTCTGGCGGCCATGGACCTCGGCCGTGATCTCGCGGCTTCCATGATCGCTGAGGGGGCCGGCACGTTGATGGGGGAGCAGGCCCATTGAGCCCCACAAATACCATTCCAGAGCCCCGATCGGGTTTCGTCGCCTTCATCGGCGCCGGCCCCGGTGACGAGAACCTGCTCACGCTGCGTGGCGCCGACCTGCTGGGCAGGGCCGACGTCGTCGTGCTCGACCAGCAGGCGTACGGCGCGCTGCTCCGGCACTGCCGCAAGGACGTCGAGGTGGTGGACATCACCGCCGAGGCCGCCGAGAACTCGATCTCGCTGAAGACGCTGCAGGACGCCAAGGCGGGACGGACGGTCGTACGGGTGTGCCCGGGCGATCCGTCGTTCTTCTCCTCGGTCACCGAGGAGGTGGCGGCCTGTGCCAAGGCCGACGTGGACTTCGAGATCGTTCCCGGAGTCCCGCCGGCGACGGCCGTGCTGACGTACGCGGGCATCCCGCCGGCGGTCGCCGTTCCGGAGTTCCGCATTGTCGACGCCGCGCAGGTGTCCGACTGGTCGCGGCACGCCGGATGCGAGGGCACGCTGGTCATCTACAACGGCGTCGCGGAGGCCGTCCCGATCGCCAAGGCGCTGATCGCGGCGGGCAAGCCCGACTCGACGCCGGTCGCGGTGACGAGCGAGGGCACCACCACCGAGCAGTTCACCGTCGTGTCGTCGCTCGGCCGCATCGGTCCCGATCTCAAACACGCGGGCATGACCGAGCCGGCGCTCATCGTCGTCGGCGACGCCGTCGGCATGCGCGACCGCCTGTCGTGGTTCGAGACGAAGTCCCTGTTCGGCTGGCGGGTCCTGGTGCCGCGCACCAAGGAGCAGGCCGAGGGGCTGTCCGAGCAGCTCCGCTCGTACGGCGCGGTGCCGGAGGAGGTGCCGACGATCTCCGTCGAGCCGCCCCGGACGCCGCAGCAGATGGACCGCGCCATCAAGGGCCTGGTCACCGGCCGCTACGAGTGGGTCGCCTTCACCAGCGCCAACGCCGTCAAGGCGGTGCGGGAGAAGTTCGAGGAGTACGGCCTGGACGCGCGGGCGTTCGCCGGGCTCAAGGTGGCGGCCGTCGGCGGTGCGACGTCCCGCGCCCTGGTCGAGTTCGGCGTGAAGCCCGACCTGGTCCCGACCGGCGAACAGTCGTCCGAGGGGCTGCTCGCGGAGTGGCCGCCGTACGACTCGATGCTGGACCCGATCAACCGCGTCCTGCTGCCCCGTGCGGACATCGCGACCGAGACGCTGGTCGCGGGTCTCACGGAGCTCGGCTGGGAGTGCGACGACGTGACGGCGTACCGCACGGTGCGCGCGGCGCCGCCGCCCGCTCCGATCCGGGAGGCGATCAAGGGCGGTGGCTTCGACGCGGTGCTCTTCACCTCGTCGTCGACCGTGCGGAACCTCGTCGGCATCGCCGGCAAGCCGCACAACGTGACGGTGATCGCGGTGATCGGTCCGCAGACCGCCAAGACGGCGGAGGAGTTCGGCCTCCGGGTCGACGTGATGGCCGACAGGCCGTCGGCCTCCGCGCTCGCGGCGGCCCTGGCGGAGTACGGTGCGAAGCAGCGGCACGCGGCCATCTCGGCCGGGGAGATGCCGCGCAGGCCCTCGCAGACCCGCAGGGGGGCGCGCCGGCGCTTCAAGTGACCCGAGCGCCCTCCGGCGGCCGTCCGCGGGCCCCGTCCAGTCCGAGTGGAGAACACGATCGTGAACGCTGAATATCCGGTGGCCCGGCCACGGCGGCTGCGCCGTACGGCGTCGATGCGCCGCATGGTGGCCGGGACGCGTCTGCACCCGGCCGAGCTGATCCTGCCGATGTTCGTCAAGGAGGGCATCGCGGATCCGCAGCCCGTGGCGTCCATGCCGGGGGTCGTCCAGCACACGCGTGACTCGCTGCGCAAGGCCGTCCACGAGGCGGCGGAGGCGGGGGTCGGCGGCGTCATACTGTTCGGCGTTCCGCTGCACAAGGACGCGCGCGGTTCGGCGGCCGACGACCCCAGGGGCGTCGTCCAGCTCGCGCTCGCCGACCTCGCGTCCGAGGTCGGCGACGCGCTGGTCCTGATGAGCGACACCTGCCTGGACGAGTACACCGACCACGGTCACTGCGGCCTGCTGACCGAGTCCGGCGAGGTGGACAACGACGCCACGCTGGAGCGGTACGCCTCCGCGGCGGTCGCGCAGGCGCGGGCGGGATCACGTGTGATCGCGCCCAGCGGCATGATGGACGGCCAGGTCGGGGCGATCAGGCAGGCCCTCGACGCCGACGGCTTCACGGAGATCCCGATCCTCGCCTACTCGGTGAAGTACGCTTCGGCGTTCTACGGGCCGTTCCGCGACGCCGCCGAGTGCGCGCCCCAGTTCGGGGACCGCAGCGCCTACCAGCAGGACCCGGCCGGTCCCATCGGCGAGGCACTGCGGGAGGTGCGGCTCGATCTCGCCGAGGGCGCGGACGCGGTGATGGTCAAGCCCGCGCTCGCGTACCTGGACATCCTGCGGCAGATCCGCGACCTGGTCGAGGTCCCGGTGGCGGCCTACCAGGTGAGCGGCGAGTACGCCATGGTCGAGGCGGCGGCCGCGAACGGCTGGATCGACCGCGAGCGGATCATCATGGAGTCGCTGGTCGCCATCCGCCGGGCCGGAGCGGACATGATCCTCACCTACTGGGCCACCGAGGTCGCGCGCAGGCTGCGCGCATAGGGGGCTTCGCCCGGGGGCGGTGCGGTGAGCGCTGATCCGTAAAGGGCATTATCAGGTACAGCAAAAGAGCATCCGTGGGGGAGGAGCACGATGGTGGGGGCACCGCTGGTCCGCCGGACGAAACGGCGTGCGCATCGAAAGCCACGGAAGATCACGTCTGTACTGGAATACGCCCAGCTCGGCTGGGCGAGCTGTCTTGGCGCCCACCCGCTCCGCGAGGGTGGGCGCGCCTGTTCCTGCGACCGCGTCGGTTGTCCCGACCCGGGCGCGCACCCGCTGTCCCCGGCGTGGCAGATGGAGGCGACGGTCGACTCCGCCCTCCTCACGCGCCGGTGGGAGCACAACCCCGACGCCAATGTGATCCTGCCCACGGGCCGGGTGTTCGACGTGTTCGACGTACCGGCCGTCGCCGGGATGGCGGCCCTGACCGCCATGGACTCCACAGGACTGGCCACGGGCCCGGTCGCCGCGAACGGCGACCGGGTCCTTTTCTATGTGGCGACGAGAGGCGCGCCGGAGGACGAGGACGAGTGGTGGTCCTGCCACCTCGACTGCGACCCCGCGACCATCGAGGCCACGCCCGGCCTGCGCTGGCACTGCCGCGACAGCTACGTGCTCGCTCCGCCCTCGACGTTGGTGACCGGCGCGGTGGTGAGCTGGCTGCGTCCCCCGGACGGGCGCCCGCTGCCGGACCCGCTCCGCGTCCTGGATCTGCTCGTCGACGCCTGCGAGTGAAGGGCCGCGACACGTCGCCCGTAGGCTGGAAGGCGTGAGCCGTACGGAGAAGTCAGCGGAACTGTTCGAGCGGGCGCGGCGCATCGTGCCCGGTGGCGTCAACTCCCCGGTGCGCGCGTTCGGCGCGGTCGGGGGAGTGCCCAGGTTCATGGCCTCGGGCCAGGGGCCGTACATCACGGACGTGGACGGCAACCGCTACGTCGATCTGGTGTGCTCCTGGGGGCCGATGATCCTCGGGCATCGCCATCCGGCCGTGATCGAGGCCGTCGAGGGCGCGCTGGCCCACGGTCTGTCGTTCGGGACCGCCACCGAGGGCGAGGTCCTGCTGGCCGAGGAGATCGTCTCCCGCGTGGCCCCCGTGGAGAAGGTCCGGCTGGTCAGCTCCGGCACCGAGGCCACCATGTCGGCGGTACGGCTCGCGCGCGGCTTCACCGGCCGGGCGAAGGTGGTCAAGTTCGCCGGTTGCTACCACGGGCATGTGGACGCGCTGCTCGCCTCGGCCGGGTCCGGGCTGGTGACGTTCGGTCTGCCGGACACCCCCGGAGTGACCGGCGCGTCCGCCGCCGACACGATCGTCCTGCCGTACAACTCGATCGAGGCGGTCGAGGAGGCCTTCCGCACGTTCGAGATCGCCTGTGTCATCACCGAGGCGTGCCCGGCGAACATGGGCGTGGTGCCGCCCCTGCCCGGCTTCAACCAGCGCCTCCGCGAGCTCTGCACGGAGAACGGCGCGCTGCTGATCATCGACGAGGTGCTCACCGGTTTCCGGGTCTCCGCCTCCGGTTGGTACGGCCTCGACCCCGTCGAGGCGGATCTCATGACGTTCGGCAAGGTCATGGGCGGCGGGATGCCGGCCGCGGCCTTCGGCGGCCGGGCCGAGGTGATGGCGCTGCTCGCGCCGGAGGGTCCGGTCTACCAGGCCGGGACGCTCTCGGGTAACCCGCTGGCCTCCGCGGCCGGCCTGGCCACGCTGAGGGCCTGCGACGCCGGTGTGTACGAGCGGGTGGACGCAGCGGCCCTGCTCGTCGGCCAGGCGGCGTCCGACGCGCTGGTGGCCGAGGGGGTGCCGCACCGCCTGCAGCGCGCGGGCAACCTGTTCTCGATCTTCTTCACCGACGGTCCGGTCAAGGACTTCGCCTCGGCGAAGGCGCAGAGCCCGGAGGTCTACCGCGCGTTCTTCCACGGGATGCTCGACCAGGGGGTCTACCTTCCGCCGTCGGCGTTCGAGGCGTGGTTCCTGTCCGCGGCCCACGACGAGGAGGCGCTCAACCACGTCGTCGAGGCGCTGCCGCTCGCCGCGAAGGCCGCCGCCGCGACGCTGTAGCCCCTGGCGCCGGAGGGCCGGGGTGACAGTTCAGTGACATTGGGCTCCATCGAGCGCGACCGTTTAGACTGGCTTACATGTTGGACCTGAACCGGTTGAAGGCGCTGCACGCGGTGGCCGTCTACGGTTCCGTCGCGGCCGCCGCGGAGGCGCTGATGGTGACCCCGTCGGCGATCTCCCAGCAGTTGGCGAAGCTTGAACGCGAGACCGGTGCGGTCCTCGTCGAGCGCAACGGGCGCGGAGTGAAGCTCACCGACGCGGCCGGGCTGCTCGCCGACCACGCGGAGAAGATCCTGGCCCTGGTGGAGACGGCCGAGGCCGACTTCGAGGCGCTGCGCGGCACCGTGGTCGGAAAGCTCGTGATGGCCGCCTTCCCGACCGCGGCCAGGGGGATCATGCCGCAGGCGCTGCTGCTGATCAAGAAGAACCATCCCGATCTCGATGTGGTCCTCTACGAGCGGGAGCCCGATCGGCAGATCCGTGAGGTGTCCCGGGGCGAGATCGACCTGGCCCTCGTCCAGGACTGGCTCAACCGGCCGATGGCCATCCCCGAGGGGTTGTCGCGCGCGGCGCTGCTCGACGACGTCGCGGACGTGGTCATGCCCGCCGGTCACCCGCTGGCGACCAAACGGGAGATCGAGCTGGCCGACCTCCCCGGTGAGGGCTGGATCAGCGGCACGTCCGGCACGGTCTGCCACGACTTCCTGATGTTCCTGCTCCGGTCGGCGGAGAAGGAGCCCAGGATCGTCGCCATGGCCGACGAGTACCCCACCCAGCTCGCGCTCGTCGCGGCGGGCCACGGCTACGCGCTGATCCCCCGCCTCGGGCGCGGCCAGTTGCCCGAGGGCGTGCGCGCGATCCCCGTGGTGCCCCGGCTGCAGCGGCGCATCTACGCGCTGTGGCGCACCGACGCGGCGCGCCGTCCCGCCATCAGGGCCGCCGTCGACGCGCTGCGCACTGCGTGTGCCGCATGACCGGCGGGTAGGCTCACCTGCCATGACCGAGACCACCGTCGTCCACCTGCTGCGCCACGGCGAGGTTCACAATCCGGAAGGCGTCCTGTACGGCAGGCTGCCCGGCTACCACCTGTCGGAGAACGGGCGGCTGATGGCCGAGACCGTCGCCAAGGCGGTCGCCGGACGCGACATCGTCACCCTGTGGAGCTCGCCGATGGAGCGCGCCCAGGAGACCGCGGCCCCCCTGGCCGGCGTCCTCGGCCTGGAGGTCACCCTCGACGAGCGGCTGATCGAGGCGTCCAACGTCTTCGAGGGGTTGCGGGTGGCCGGAGGCAACGGAGTGTTCCGCGATGTCCGGGCCTACCGCCACTTCGTGAACCCGTTCCGCCCGTCCTGGGGCGAGCCGTACGGCGATGTGGTCCTGCGGATGAAGGCGGCCATCGACGACGCGCGCGAGGAGGCGCGGGGGCACGAGGCGCTGCTCGTCAGCCACCAGCTGCCCATCTGGATCGTCCGGCTCGCGGCGGAGAGACGCCGGCTGTGGCACGATCCGCGCCGCCGTCAGTGCTCCCTCGCCAGCCTCACCAGCTTCACGTTCGAGGGCGACAGGCTGAGCAGCATCGGCTACAGCGAGCCCGCGGGCGCACTGGTGCGGGGCAACCCCGTTCCCGGAGCTTGACCCGTTGGCGGGAGCACCGTACCCGCTGGGTAGAGTGACAGCTCTACCGGTTGTAGTAATAGGAGATACTCCCGCGTGTCCGCCAAGAGTCTGTCTCTGATCGCTGCGAGCACCGCTCTGGCCGTGACAGCCCTCGCGGGTTGCGCGGGGAACCAGCAGCAGTCCCAGCCGCAGTCCGGTGACACCCGTTTCGTCGCGGGGGACGGCAAGGTCCAGGTCTTCGACGCCGCAGGCCGCGTCAAGGCGCCGGCGATCGAGGGCACGACCCTCGACGGCGCGACCCAGAAGCTCGGTTCCGGCACGGTCTACGTGCTGAACTTCTGGGCGTCCTGGTGTGCTCCGTGCCGGGCCGAGGGCCCCGTGCTCAAGGACATCGCGGCCAAGACCAAGGACAAGGGCGTCCAGTTCCTCGGCGTCAACTTCAAGGACCAGAAGGCCTCGGCCCAGGCGTTCGACCGCTCGCTGCAGCCGGGATACCCGAGCATCTTCGACCAGGCCGGCCGGGTGCTGCTCTCCTTCCAGGGCACCGTGCCGCCCGCGGCGATCCCGTCCACCCTGATCATCGACGGCCAGGGCCGGATCGCGGCGCGCGCCCTGGGCGCGGTGAAGTACAACGACCTCCTCGCCGCGATCGACAAGGTCACCGATGAGCGCGGCTGATCTGGCCACCACCGTCGCGTCCGGCTCGCTGCTGGTCGCGATGCCGATCGCGGTCGCGGCCGGCGTGGTGTCCTTCCTCTCGCCCTGCGTGTTGCCGCTGGTTCCTGGCTACCTCTCCTACGTCACGGGCATGAGCGGCGACCCCAGGCGGGGCCGGATGGTGCTGGGCAGCGCCCTGTTCGTCCTCGGTTTCGCCGCGGTCTTCGTGCTGGGCGGGGCGCTCTTCGGTGGCCTCGGCGGCGTCCTCTTCGGCAACATCGATGTGATCACGCGGGTGCTCGGGGTCGTCACGATCGTCCTCGGCCTGGCCTTCATCGGCCTGATCCCGGGGCTCCAGCGGGACGTGCGCATCCACAAGGTGCCAGCCGCCGGGCTCGCGGGCGCGCCGCTGCTCGGCGTCGTCTTCGGCCTCGGCTGGACCCCGTGCATCGGGCCCACGCTCGCCGTGGTCCTCGCGCTCTCGGTCGACCAGGGCAGCGCCGCGCGCGGTGCCGCGCTCGCCTTCGCGTACGCGCTGGGCCTGGGGGCGCCCTTCGTGCTCGCCGGGCTGGCCTACCGCAGGGCACTCCACGCGTTCAAGGCGGTACGCCGCCACTCCCGCCTGATCACCCGGATCGGGGGCGTGATGCTGGTCGGCGTCGGCGTTCTGCTGGTGACCGGGCTCTGGGGGAACCTCATCGCCGGCCTGCAGGTCTGGGTGGGCGGATTCGAGCCGGTGATCTGAATGACGATGAAAAACGATGAATCCGGCGTGAGCGAGCAGCCGGAGCAGCCGGAGCAGCCGGAGCGGCCGGAGCGGCCGGAGCGGCCGGAGTTGCCGGACCAGCGCGAGCCCGCGCGGCCGGTGGGCCTCGGCGTGGTCGGCTGGCTGCGGTGGGGCTGGCGGACGCTCACGTCCATGCGTACCGCCCTGATCCTGCTCTTCCTGTTCGCGCTCGGCTCGGTTCCCGGGTCGGTCTACCCGCAGCGGAGCGTCGATCCCGGCCGGGTCGCCCAGTACTTCAAGAACAGCCCGACCGAGGCCGAGTGGCTGGACCGGCTGTGGATGTTCGACGTCTTCACGTCGCCCTGGTTCGCCGCCATCTACCTCCTGCTGTTCCTCTCGCTCGCCGGATGCGTGTTCCCGAGGGCGGTCGTCCACTTCAAGGAACTGCGCAAGAAGCCGCCGGCCGCTCCGCGCAACCTGAACCGGCTCCCGCAGAGCGCCGCCTTCGAGGGCGATCTGACCGTCGAGTCGGTCGCCGCGAAGCTGCGCCGCAACCGGTTCCGCGTCGTCACCGGCACCGACTGGGTCTCCGCCGAGAAGGGCTACCTGCGCGAGACGGGCAACCTGCTGTTCCACGTCTCGCTGCTCGTGCTGCTGTTCGCGGTCGGGGCGGGCGGCCTGTTCGGCTACCGCGGCAACGTCCTCGTCGTCGAGGGCGACGGGTTCGCCAACGCGGTGGCGGCCTACGACCGCTTCATGCCGGGACAGCGGGTGTCGGCCGAGTCGCTCCAGCCGTTCTCGTTCACGCTCAAGGAGTTCCAGGCGACGTACGTCGCGTCGGGGGACAAGCGGGGCCAGCCGCTCGACTACTCGGCCACGCTGTCGGTCCAGGACTCGCCGTCCTCGCCCTCGCGGGAGGTCGAGCTCAAGGTCAACGAGCCGCTCGACGTGGACGGCACGCTGACCTACCTCCTCGGCCACGGGTACGCCCCGACCTTCAAGGTCACCGACGGGAAGGGCCACACGGCCTACGAGGGGTCGGTCGCCTGCCTGGCGAGCGACCAGGCGACCTACACCTCCGAGTGCGTCATCAAGGTTCCGGACGCCCTGCCCGACCAGCTCGGCTTCCTGATCCGCTTCCTGCCGACCACCGTGCCCAACGGCGCCGCGTGGGTGTCGGTCTTCCCCGGCGCGGCCAACCCGACCGTCCAGGTATTCCCGTTCTCCGGCGACCTCGGGCTGAAGTCCGGGCAGCCCCAGTCGGTGTACCAGCTCGACACGGACAACCTGAAGCCGCTCGGCAAGATGTCCGCCCAGCCCACGCCGCTCAACGTCGGTGACACGCTCGAACTCGCCGACGGCGCCGGGAAGATCGAGTTCACCGGGGTCAAGGAGTGGATCAGCCTCCAGACCGCCTATGATCCGGGCCGGGTGCCCGCCTTGATCGCCGCCGCCGCGGCCGTGCTCGGCCTGGTGATGTCCCTGACCGTACGGCGCCGCCGGGTGTGGGTGCGGATAACGGACCGGAAGGTCACGGTGGGAGGATTGACCCGCACCGAGGGCGGCGGCGCGAGCTTCGCGGAGGAGTTCGCCGAGATCGTCACGATGCTTCGTGGTGCAGCCCCCTCCGAGACGTCTCAGCCCGAGGACGCCGCCACCGCGATCGACCGCGAACCCGTTTCGCCGAGCAACCGCTCGTCCGAGGAGTAGAAGATGCCGCCCGCCCAGATCAACGAGGGCCTCGCCACATTGAGCGACCAGCTCATCCTGGTGACCGTCCTGCTGTATCTCATCGCCATGATCGCCTATGCGCTGGAGCTGGCCTTCGGCAGGTCGCGGACGGCCGCCGCGGTGAAGACCCGTGAGCTGGTCACCGTCGGCGCCGCCGGATCCGACTCCTCAGTCGCCGGATCGGCCGCGGACTCCGCCGCGGACGCGGAGGGTGAGAGCCGTACGACGCCGGTGGCGCCGGCCGGCTGGGCGGTCAAGGCCGGGGCGGTGGCGGTCGTCATCTCCTGGCTCGGCTGGGCGGCGAACCTGGCCGGCCTCCTCACCCGCGGTTTCGCGGTGGACCGCTGGCCGTGGGCCAACATGTACGAGTTCGTCGTGGCCCTGTGCTTCGCCTCGGTGACCGCGTTCCTCGTCCTGCTCACCCGGCAGCGCATCCGCTTCCTCGGCGCGTTCGTGACGGTGACCGCCGCTCTCGGGCTCGGCTTCGCCGTCCTCTTCCTGCACGTCCAAGCCGGGCCGGTGATGCCCGCGCTGAACTCCTACTGGATCGCGATCCACGTCACCGCCGCGATCATCGCGGGCGGGCTGTTCCTGGTCGCGGGGGTCTGCGCCGTCCTCTACCTGGTGCGCAACGACGGGCGGATGTCGGTGCTGCCGGCCAAGGAGCAGCTCGACCGCATCGCCCACCGCGCGATCGTGATCGCCTTCCCCATCTGGACGTTCGCCGTCATCGCGGGCGCCCTGTGGGCGGACCGCGCCTGGGGCCGCTACTGGGGCTGGGACCCCAAGGAGGTCTGGTCGTTCATCACCTGGATCGCCTACGCGGCCTACCTGCACGCCCGGGCGACCGCCGGATGGCGCGGCAAGGCGGCGATGATCGTCTCGCTGGTGGCCTTCGCCTGCCTGCTGTTCAACCTGGTCGGCGTCAACATCTTCTTCAGCGGCCTGCACTCCTACGCGGACGTGCCCAAGTAGACAGCTGAGCGTCCGGGTCCGAGCGGGCCCGGAACCCGAGGTCCCCGGGCTCACGGAGCCCGGGACCGTCAGTCCTCGTTCCGCAGGCGGCGCTCCAGCGCGCGCAGGAACTCCGGGTCGTCGTCCGGCCCTCGCGGTGCCTCGGCCCGCGGGGGCCGTTGCCATGCCTCCCGCTCGTCCGGTCCTTCCCGTGTCCCCGCCGTCTCCAGTACGGCATCGCCGCTCCGTGGACGGCCGAGGGCCAGCCAGAACACGCCACCGACAGCCGCCAGGAACAGCACGACCAGCACCCACAGCAGCTTGGGGAGGTTGCGCACCGCGCCTTCCGGCGTCGTGATCACGTCGAACAGGCAGTAGAGCCAGAAGGCCAGCAGCGCCAGGCCGAGAATCACGCTAGGCATGCCCACACGGTAAGCCATACCGCCGCGTGATCGGGCCTGGTGTCACGCGGAAAGCGCGTAGCCGTAGGGGATCCGGGGGATGACGGGGCGCGCACGGGCAACGTACGGTGGACCGGTACCGCGCCCCCCGGATCATGCCGGGCCCGGCGCGGCGGTGGGCACCGCCCAGAGCGAGGGACGAGTGAGCACATGGGCACCGTAGGCGGACGGACCCCGCCGAGGCGCGAGGTGGGAAGGGCGCCACGAGCCGCCGTTCCCGGCACGTTCACCGGCAGGGCGACGGGTGGGGGCCATGGCGCAGCCGAGCGATAGGGGCCGCCACAGGCGCGGCTCGCGTTGGTGGCAGCGCGGTGCGTACGCCTCGCCGGCACGCGCCACGGACGCACCGGAACGTTCCCCGGAGCGGACCGTGGAGCGGGGCGTGGAGCGGGGCGTGGAGCGGATACACGCGGTCACCGCGCCGGTCGTGGACCGCCCCCAGTACACCTGGAGCGACTTCGAGCTGGACGACCAGCCCAACCGCGCGCGGCCGCACCGGCCGGACGCCCCGGACCTGCGGGACGGCCGGCGGCACTGCGGGCCCCTGGAACGCGTCCTGTACCGCGAATGGGACGCGGGGGACGGGCCGCCCTCGGCGGACGCCGTACGCGCCGTGGACAGCCTCGCCAGGCTCCCCGAGCGGCTCAAGCTGATGCTCGCCACCACGCTGGACGGCATCTACGTGGGCCGTGGCGGCGTTCCCGACCTGGACGACATGGGTTATCTGCGCGGGGCCCCGCTGCCGTCCGGCCGGGCGACCTGGGACGCCTGCGCCGGCGCGTACGGCGACCGCAAGATCGTGGTGGGCGACCGTCCGTCCCCGACACCGGACGTGATGATGCACGAAGTCGGCCATGCTCTGGACGACGTCGACGCGCATCCGGGAGAGTGGGTCTCCGACTCGCCCGAGTTCGCCGCGCTGTACGAGGAATGCTTCCCGCTGGTCGCCTCCGCGTTCCACCGGCAGCCAGGAGGGCTGGGGCGCAAGGAGTTCTTCGCTGACGCGTTCGCGGCGATCGCATCCCGGCAGCGCCCGGCCCTGGTCGACATGCTGGGCGGTGACACGCGGGCGGCGCTGAACGTGATGTTGTTCTTCAACAGGCGCTACGGAATCTAGGTGATCGTGGATGTACGTTATCCGGCTCACTGACGGGACACTGCGCGTGCCGCAATCACTGGCCAGCGACGACGGCCGTCTGATCGGCAACGCGTACGTCGACGTCGTCCCGGGGGAGCCGGACTACGACCGGTGGCTCGCCGAGTCGGTGACCGAGGAGGAGGACGCCGAGCGGCGTCGCCGGTGGCGCGAGGAGAACGACGACCTGGAGCGGGAGTTCCTGGCGTTCAAGGCGGACGCGGAGGTCCGGGAGGCCGGCGGCGTCGTTGGAACGGGACACGACGAGGGGGGCGGCGCAGGAGAGCCGCGCTGAGGTCGCCGCGCCGTGCGCCGCGTCGTGGGGTCGAGTCTGAGACCGTGGCCGTGGCAGTCGCCGTCGTTTGAGGTCGCGGTCGAGGTCGTACTGGCGCCACGCGGAGGAGCAGGACGTGCCGGAAGCGCGGGTGGCCGCGTGGCGGTACGACGTGGGGAAGTCAGGGCCGGGTGAGCGGCACCGACTGACGCGGGTGACCCTGCGGCATCCGGGTGGCACGCAGGATCACCTGGTCGGTGTATCAGACCCGAGGTGAGTCGCCGTTAGGCCGGTCGGCCGTCAGGACATCCTCTCCACGGAGGAGGGCGTGCACTTCCGACTCTCGGAACCGCCGGTGCCCTCCGGGGGTACGGATGCTGCTGATTCGTCCCGCCGCGGCCCAACGTGTCACGGTCTTCGGGTCGACCCGGAAGAGGGCGGCAACCTCTCCAGGGGTCAGCAGTCGCTCGCTGCTACTCTCCACAATCTCTCCCCCTCGCATCCCGCGTCCTGCAGCGGGCGGACAGGTAACCAGTGTGCCTAGCGAAGCCTGATTTATCCGTGGTTTTCGTAGAAGATCACGGGTTGTTATCGGCTCAGTGCCCGATTGTTATATGATAGAGCCTCTTTGGGGTGCTCATGGGTGTTTCTTTACAAAAGCGCCCACTTGGGCACACTAGCAGTGCTCGGGCGGGATGCGAAGAGAGTCACTCGGCTCCGTGACGTAACCTCGACGGTGTGCGTCCGGTTGTCGTTTACACGCTCTCTCGCCTCGGTCTGTTCGCCGTGGCCGTCGCGGTCCTCTATCTCCTCGGGCTGCGCACGTACCTACTGCTCATCGCGGCCTTCGTGGTCAGCGGCCTGGCCAGCTACGTGCTGCTGTCCAAGCAGCGCGACGCGGTCAGCGAGCAGGTCGTGCAGAAACGCGACCGGCCGACGGGAAACTAGGGCAACGGGAACATGCCGATCCGGGCATGGTACTCATGCCCGAGCTTCGTCGTGTCACTTCCGACCAAAAGACCGCTCTTTGTGGTCAGGAACGCCTTTACTCCGATTCCTCGGGTACGCGTGGGGTTCCAGCTGAGCGCCTTGCCCGTGGTCGGATGGATCGCTCCGATGCCCGTCCGCTGGACCGCTCCAGGCCCGGCGGTGTCGGAACCCTTCGGGTTGTTGAGCCAGCGCAGGTGCCCGCCCACATAGACGGCCGCGCCGGTCACCGCGACCGAGTAGAGCGAGTCGCCTCCGGTCAGGTTGACCCAGGTGGGGCGGATGTCGTCGCCGCGTGAGTACATCTCGAACCTGGCCGCCGAATCGCAGAGCTTGCGAGTGCCGGGAGCCGGGCCGCCGGTCGTCACTACGACGAAGTACCTGCCGTCGGGGGACACGTCCAGACCCCGCACGTACCAGGGGAACACCGCCATGCAGGAGGGCGCGTACACCTCGGTGCGCCAGTCGGCCACCCGGTTCCTGACCAGGTCGATCACCGCGACCTGCGGCCTGCGCAGTCCGTCGACCGAGGTGAACGAGCCGTCGATGACCAGCCGGTCGCCGGTGGCGGCCATGGCGTAGACCTTGGTGCTGGCGCCCCGGGGAGCGCCCGGCGTGATCGTGAACGCGGGGTCCACCGCCCCCGTGGAGGCGTCGATCCGGGCCAGTGCCGTGCGGGGCGTGCTCCCGATCTGGATGAAGTCGCCGCCGACGTAGATCTTGTCGCCCTGGCGGACCAGGCTGGCGACGTCGCCGCCGAAGGCGGGTGCGTCGAAGGACGTCACGGCGGAGCCGTCGGTCAGGCTGAGCCGTACGAGCGCGCGCGCGGGGAAGTCGAAGGAGCCGCCGACGTAGACGGTGCCGTCCGCGCCGGAGGCCAGGGCGTAGACCGGACCGCTGAAGCTGGGGGCGAATCCGGCAAGGACCTTTCCGGTGCGCAGGTCGTAGGCGAAGAGGTTCTCCCGTGGCAACTGCTCGTCGCTTCCGGCGTCGCTGACGGCGCTGAACTCCCCGCCGACCACCACCGTGCCGCCCACGAGCGCGATCGCGTTCACGATGCCGTCGAGCACGTGGGGGGTGTTCGCGACGGGCTTCTGCGAGACCACGCCAGGTTGCCGGACACCGGCCTGGGCTGTGCCGGCGGGGAGTACGGCGAGAGCCGCGACGAGGAGAGCGGCGGAGCGTCTGGCAAGCATTCCCGAAGTTCTAGCACACCCTCCGTAATCAATGTGCTACGTTCCGCGCATTTCGAGCGGGTGCGGAGAGAGCATCCGGCGCGCGGCCTAGGCTTGCGTCCATGACGCGCGCTTCGCTGGACAAGCAGCCGCACGAGGTCGCCGCGATGTTCGATCGCACGGCCCGGCGCTACGACCTGGTCAACGACGTCCTCTCGCTCGGGCAGGACCGGCTCTGGCGTAAGGCCACGGCCGCCGCGATCGACGCGGGGCCGGGCGAGCTGGTGCTGGACCTCGCCGCCGGTACGGGCACCTCGACGGACGCCTTCACCCTGCTCGGCGCGCGCGCGATCGCCTGCGACTTCTCCATCGGCATGTTGCGTACGGGAGTGGAGCGGCGCGGCGGCTCCGGGTTGTCGGGCGGCGGGGTGCGCGGGGTCAGCTTCGTCGCGGGCGACGCGCTCAGGCTGCCCTTCGCCGACGGCGCGTTCGACGCGGTCACGATCTCCTTCGGGCTGCGCAACATGGCCGATACGCACGAGGCGCTGCGTGAGCTGCTGCGGGTCACCAGGCCGGGGGGTCGCATGGTCATCTGCGAGTTCTCCCGGCCGCAGATCAAGTCCTTCGAGTTGGTCTACTCGCAGTACCTCATGAAGCTGCTTCCGCAGGTCGCGCGGGCGGTCAGCTCCAACCCGGACTCGTACGAGTACCTCGCGGAGTCGATCCAGGAATGGCCCGACCAGCCGGCGCTCGCGCGCATCATCCAGGAATCGGGCTGGAGCAAGGTGGCCTGGCGCAACCTGTCCCTGGGCATCGTGGCGCTGCACCGTGCGGTCAAACCTAAAGTTACCAACAGGTAGTCGTACCCCTCTGACATGGAACGCGTAAGAGGGGTTAGACTTCCGCCGACAGTTTGTGAAGTGGTTCACAAAGGCACGAAGGTCCCGTATCCAGTGGAGATCTTCGTCCGAGGACAGGAATCAGGTCCCCCGTGAGCGAGTCAGCCCCTACGCGGCCGAGATTGGCGGCGTCCGACCGGATGCCGGCCTCTGAAAGCGGACGGGACGCCGACGTCATCGTCGTCGGCGCCGGCCCCGCGGGCTCGACGACTGCCTTTTACCTCGCCCAGGCCGGTCTGACCGTCCTCCTCCTGGAGAAGACCCGCTTCCCGCGCGAGAAGGTGTGCGGCGACGGGCTCACGCCGAGGGCGGTCAAGGAGCTCATCGCGATGGGCGTCGACATCGACGCCCCCGGCTGGATCAGGAACAAGGGCCTGCGCGTCGTCGGTGGCGGCCTCCGGTTCGAGCTCGACTGGCCCGAGCTGTCGAGCTTCCCCGACTTCGGCCTGGTCCGCACCCGCAAGGACTTCGACCAGATCCTGGCCGACAACGCGGTGCGCGCCGGCGTCACCCTCCTGCAGGGCGTCAACGTCACCGGCCCGATCCTCGACGAGCGCAGCGGTCACGTCGTCGGCGTCACCGCCAAGCAGGACGGCGAGGAGGTCGCCTTCCGGTCCCGGCTGGTCGTGGCCGCCGACGGCAACTCGACCCGGCTCTCGCTGGCGATGGGCCTGCACAAGCGGCCGGACCGCCCGATGGGCGTCGCCGTACGGACCTACTTCACCAGCCCGCGGCACGACGACGACTACCTGGAGACGTGGCTGGAGCTCTGGGACGGCGACCGCCTCCTCCCCGGGTACGGCTGGATCTTCGGGGTCGGGGACGGCACCTCGAACGTCGGCCTCGGGCTGCTCAACACCAACGACGCGTTCAAGAACATCGACTACCGCGACCTGCTCAGACGCTGGGTGAAGAACATGCCCGCCGAGTGGGGGTACAACGAGGAGAACATGGCCGGCCCCATCCGGGGGGCGGCGCTGCCGATGGGCTTCAACCGGCAGCCGCACTACACCCGGGGGTTGGTGCTCGTCGGAGACGCGGGCGGCACGATCAACCCGTTCAACGGCGAGGGCATCGCGTACGCCATGGAGACCGGCAGGACCGCAGCCGACGCCGTGGTGACGGCTCTGTCCCAGCCGACTCCCGCCCGCAGGGAACGGGTACTGCGGGCCTACCCGCATATCCTCAAGGACGCCTATGGTGGCTACTTCACGCTGGGCCGGTACTTCGTCGAGGCCATCGGCAGGCCCGGCGTGATGAACTTCGCAACGCGGCACGCCATGCCGCATCCGCGGCTGATGAGATTCGCGCTGAAACTTCTCGGCAATCTCACCGACCCGCGAGGCGACGCGTCCGACCGGATCATCAACGCCCTGTCCAAGGTGGCTCCGTCCGCATGAGATTGAACACCCTTTTCCACCGAGCAAACGAGGACATGTAGCCATGGAGCTGTATGTGCCCATCCTGGTGCTCGCGGTCCTCGCGGCGGGGTTCGCCGTGTTCTCCGTGAGCATCGCCCCCTTCACGGGGCCGAAGCGCTGGAACCGCGCCAAGCTGGACGCCTACGAATGCGGCATCGAGCCGACCCCGCAGCCTGTCGGCGGCGGGCGCTTCCCGCTCAAGTACATGATCACGGCGATGTTGTTCATCGTGTTCGACATCGAGATCATCTTCCTCTATCCGTGGGCGGTCACGTTCGACAGTCTCGGCCTGTTCGGGCTGGTCGAGATGGTGCTGTTCATCGTCACCGTCCTCGTGGCGTACGCCTACGTGTGGCGTCGCCGCGGTCTTGATTGGGATTAGCCATGGGTCTTGAAGAGAAACTGCCGAGCGGCTTCATCCTGACGACGGTCGAGCAGGTGGCCGGCTGGGCCAGGAAGAACTCGGTGTGGCCCGCGACGTTCGGTCTGGCGTGCTGCGCGATCGAGCTGATGGCGACCGGCGCTTCCAAGCACGATCTCGCGCGCTTCGGCATGGAGCGCGCCTCCGCCTCGCCGCGGCAGGCCGACCTGATGATCGTGGCCGGCCGGTTGTCGCAGAAGATGGCGCCGGTGCTGCGCCAGATCTACGACCAGATGGCCGAGCCCAAGTGGGTCATCGCGATGGGCGTCTGCGCGTCCAGCGGCGGCATGTTCAACAACTACGCCATCGTGCAGGGCGTGGACCACGTCGTGCCGGTCGACATCTACCTGCCGGGGTGCCCGCCCCGGCCCGAGATGCTGATCGACGCCATCGTGAAGCTGCACGACAAGATCCAGAACATGAAGTTCGGCGCCCACCGCGCCAAGCAGATCGACGAGCTCGAGCTCCAGGCCCTGCGGACGCTGCCGTTGATCGACCAGGGGGCGAACAAATGAGCGCGAACGCGAGGGATGAGCGCTTCGTGCGGTATTCGTGGAGCGGAGCCACCAGATGAGCAGCGACAACCTCCCCGGGGTGCCGGTGGAGGAGACACCTGAGCCCGTCGCCCGTACGGGCATGTTCGGCGCCAGCGGGACCGGGGACACGTCCGGGTACGGCCGCCTGGTCGTGCGCCGCGCGCCCCGGCTCTCCAGCGCCCGGCCGTACGGGTCGTATTTCGACGAGGTGGCCGACGCGCTCGAGCCCGCGTTCGGCGACGCCATCGAGCGCGTCGTCGTGGACCGCGACGAGGTCACCTTCCACGTGGCGCGCGAACGTCTCGTGGACGTGATGCGGCACCTGCGCGACGACGCGGCGCTGCGCTTCGAGCTGTCGCTCGGCGTCTCCGGCGTCCACTACCCGGACGAGACGGGCAACGAGCTGCACGCGGTCTACCACCTGTGCTCGATCACGCACAACCGGCGGGTCCGCGTCGAGGTCGGGTGCCCCGACTCCGACCGCCACATTCCGTCCACGGTCTCTGTCTACCCGACGCACGACTGGCACGAGCGGGAGACGTACGACTTCTTCGGAATCGTCTTCGACGGCCACCCGGCGTTGACCCGCATCGAGATGCCCGACGACTGGGAGGGACACCCCCAGCGCAAGGACTACCCGCTCGGCGGCATCCCGGTGGAGTACCGCGGCGCCGAGACCCCCGCGCCGGACCAGAGGAGGTCGTACGCATGACCCAGACGACCGAGGGCAAGGTCTACGACGTCGCCGGACAGGACTGGGACGAGCTGGTCGAGACGGTGACCGAGTCGTCCGAGGAACGCCTGGTCATCAACATGGGCCCGCAGCACCCGTCGACGCACGGCGTGCTCCGGCTGGTCCTGACGCTCGACGGCGAGACGGTGACCGAGGCCCGGACGGTGATCGGTTACCTGCACACCGGCATCGAGAAGAACATGGAGTTCCGGACGTGGACCCAGGGGGTCACGTTCGTCACCCGCATGGACTACCTGGCGCCGATCTTCAACGAGACGGCGTACTGCATGGCCGTGGAGAAGCTGCTCGGCATCACCGACAGGGTCCCCGAGCGGGCGCAGGCCATCCGCGTGATGATGATGGAGCTCAACCGGATCTCCTCGCACCTGGTGGCGCTCGCGACGTTCGGCATGGAGCTGGGCGCCACCACGCCGATGATCTACGGCTTCCGCGAGCGTGAGATGGTGCTCGACATCTTCGAGTACGTCACCGGTCTGCGGATGAACATGGCGTACGTGCGGCCGGGCGGCGTGAGCGTCGACCTGCCCGCGGGCGCGGTCGACAAGATCGGCGAGTTCCTCAAGGTCATGCCGGAGCGGATCAAGGACATCCGCAAGCTCCTCGACGCCAACCCGGTCTACACCCGCAGGACCAAGGACGTCGCCTACCTCGACCTGACCGGCTGCATGGCGCTCGGGATCACCGGGCCGATGCTCCGGGCGGCCGGGCTGCCCTGGGACCTGCGTAAGTCGCAGCCCTACTGCGGTTACGAGACGTACGAGTTCGACGTCCCGACCGAGAACACCTGCGACGTGTACGGCCGCTATCTCGTCCGCATGGCCGAGATGGAGGAGTCGCTGAAGATCATCGAGCAGGCGCTCGACCGCCTGACCGGCCCGCTCAAGGGCGGCCCGGTGATGATCGAGGACAAGAAGATCGGCTGGCCGTCGCAGCTCGCGCTCGGCCCCGACGGCCTCGGCAACTCGCCGGACCACATCGCGCACATCATGAGCAGTTCCATGGAAGCCCTGATCCACCACTTCAAGCTGGTGACCGAGGGCTTCCGAGTGCCGGCCGGCCAGGCGTACTCCGCCGTGGAGTCGCCGCGCGGCGAGCTGGGCGCGCACGTGGTCAGCGACGGCGGGACGCGGCCCTACCGCGTACACTTCCGCGACCCGTCCTTCACGAACCTGCAGGCGGTGCCCGCGACGTGTGAGGGCGGCATGATCGCCGACGTCATCTCGGCGGTCGCCTCGATCGACCCGGTCATGGGAGGTGTGGACCGGTGAGTTATTCACCCGAGGTCCGCGAGCGTCTGGAGACGGACGCCAAGGAGATCATCGGCCGCTACCCCAAGGCGCGGTCGGCCCTGCTGCCGCTGCTGCACCTGGTGCAGTCGGAGGACGGCTACGTCTCCGACGACGGGCACGAGTTCTGCGCCGAGATGCTCGGCCTGAGCAAGGCCGAGGTGGTCGCGGTCGCGACCTTCTACACCATGTACAAGCGCAAGCCGGCGGGCGACTACAACGTCGGCGTCTGCATCAACACCCTGTGCGCGGTCATGGGCGGCGACCAGATCTGGGACGAGCTCTCCGAGCACGTCGGGGTCGGCCACGACGAGACCACGTCCGACGGCAAGATCACGCTGGAGCGGCTCGAATGCAACGCCGCCTGCGACTTCGCCCCGGTCATGATGGTCAACTGGGAGTTCTTCGACAACCAGTCGCCGGAGTCGGCCAAGCAGCTCGTGGACGACCTGCGTGACGGCAAGGACATCTCGCCGACCCGCGGACCCAAGAAGCTGTGCTCGTTCAAGGAGGCATCGCGGGTCCTCGCGGGCCTTCCCGACGGGCTGGCCGGTGACGGCCCCTCGGCCGCGGGTCCGTCCCTCGAAGGTTTGAAGGTCGCCAAGGCCAACGGCTGGGAGGCGCCAGGAGGATCGGTGAGCGACCGATGACGACCCTTACCCCCGTCCTCACCCGGAACTGGGACCAGCCCAACTCGTTCACCCTCGACGGGTACGGCGAGTACGCCGCGGCGAAGAAGGCGCTGAGCCTCGACCCGGACGCCATCATCCAGACGGTCAAGGACTCCGGCCTGCGCGGTCGCGGTGGCGCCGGCTTCCCGACCGGCATGAAGTGGGGATTCATCCCGCAGAACGACGGCAAGGCGCACTACCTCGTGGTGAACGCCGACGAGTCGGAGCCGGGAACCTGCAAGGACATCCCGCTGATGATGGCCAACCCCCACGCGCTGGTCGAGGGCGTCATCATCACCGCGTACGCCATCCGGGCCAACCACGCCTTCATCTACGTCCGCGGCGAGGTGCTCCACGTCATCCGCCGGGTGCAGGCCGCGGTCCGCGAGGCGTA
Organism: Microtetraspora sp. AC03309; assembly: GCF_020826795.1. Taxonomy (NCBI): domain Bacteria; kingdom Bacillati; phylum Actinomycetota; class Actinomycetes; order Streptosporangiales; family Streptosporangiaceae; genus Microtetraspora; species Microtetraspora sp. AC03309. The sequence goes on from NZ_JADDIL010000019.1 coordinate 66,976, forward strand.
CGAGAAGGGCTACCTCGGCACGAACATCTTCGGCTCCGGGTACGACCTCGAACTGGTCGTGCACAGCGGCGCCGGGGCGTACATCTGCGGCGAGGAGACGGCACTGCTCGACTCGCTGGAGGGCTTCCGCGGCCAGCCGCGGCTCAAGCCGCCGTTCCCCGCGGTCGCCGGCCTGTACGCCTGCCCGACGGTCATCAACAACGTCGAGTCGGTGGCCAGCGTGCCGAGCATCGTGGCCAACGGCGCCGACTGGTTCGCCGGGATGGGCACCGAGAAGTCCAAGGGCTTCGGCATCTTCTCGCTGAGCGGGCACGTCACCAGGCCCGGCCAGTACGAGGCCCCGCTGGGGATCACGCTGCGCGAGCTGCTCGACATGGCGGGCGGGATCCGCGAGGGCCACGAGCTGAAGTTCTGGACCCCGGGCGGCTCCTCCACACCGATCTTCACGGCCGAGCACCTGGACGTGCCGCTCGACTTCGAGTCGGTCGGCGCCAAGGGCTCGATGCTCGGCACCCGGGCGCTGCAGATCTTCGACGAGACGACCTGCGTGGTGCGCGCCGTACTCCGGTGGACGGAGTTCTACGCGCACGAGTCCTGCGGCAAGTGCACCCCCTGCCGGGAGGGCACCTACTGGCTCAAGCAGGTGCTCAAGCGGCTGGAGAAGGGCCAGGGGTCCGAGGAGGACCTGGCCACGATCACCGACATCGCCGACAACATCCTGGGCCGCTCGTTCTGCGCCCTCGGAGACGGCGCGACCAGCTGCATCCATTCGTCGGTGAAGCTCTTCCGCGACGAATATCTCAAGCACTTCGAGATCGGCGGCTGCCCGTTCGATCCCGCTGCTTCCACTGTGTGGGGGTCCAAGTGACGGTTCAGACAACGCAGCCGGAACAGCCCGTCGTGACCATGGTGACCCTGACCATCGACGGCTTCCAGATCAGCGTGCCGAAGGGCACGCTGATCATCCGGGCCGCCGAACTGCTCGGGATCCAGATCCCCCGGTTCTGCGACCACCCGCTGCTCGACCCGGCGGCGAACTGCCGCCAGTGCCTGGTGGACATCACGGACGCGGGCAACGGCCGCGGCTTCCCCAAGCCGCAGCCGTCCTGCGCCATCGAGGTGGCCGAGGGCATGGTGGTGCAGAGCCAGCTCACCTCGCCGGTGGCCGAGAAGGCCCAGCGCGGTGTGATGGAGATGCTCCTCCTGAACCACCCGCTCGACTGCCCGGTCTGCGACAAGGGCGGCGAGTGCCCCCTGCAGAACCAGGCGATGTCGAACGGCCAGGGCGAGAGCCGGTTCGTCGAGCACAAGCGGACCTTCGAGAAGCCGATCCCGCTGTCCACCGAGGTGCTGCTCGACCGCGAGCGCTGCATCCAGTGCGCGCGGTGCATCCGCTTCTCCGACCAGATCGCCGGTGACCCGCTCATCGACTTCTTCGAGCGCGGGGCCAAGGAGCAGGTGGGCGTCGCCGACGGCGAGCCGTTCGAGTCCTACTTCTCGGGCAACACCGTCCAGATCTGCCCGGTGGGCGCGCTGACCGGCGCCGCCTACCGCTTCCGCTCCCGCCCGTTCGACCTGGTGTCCACGCCGAGCGCCTGCGAGCACTGCGCCTCCGGATGCTCCCTGCGTACGGACCACCGCCGCGGCCGGGTCACCCGCCGCCTGGCCGGGGACGACCCCCAGGTCAACGAGGAGTGGAACTGCGACAAGGGCCGCTGGGCCTTCCAGTACGCGACCCAGCCCGACCGGCTCAGGTCGCCGCTGATCCGTGACGAGGACGGCAGGCTCGTGCCGGCCTCGTGGCCGGAGGCCCTCGACGTCGCGGCCAAGGGGCTCGCGGCGGCACGCGGCAAGGCGGGCGTGCTGGTCGGCGGCCGGGTCACCGTCGAGGACGCCTACGCGTACGGCAAGTTCGCCCGTGTCGCGCTCGGCACCAACGACATCGACTTCCGCGCCCGGCCCCTGTCGGACGAGGAGGCGCGCTTCCTCGCCCACGCCGTCGCGGGCAAGGGCATCGAGGTCTCCTACAGCGACCTGGAGAACGCTCCGGCCGTGCTCCTCGCCGGGTTCGAGCCCGAGGAGGAGTCGCCGATCGTCTTCCTGCGGCTTCGCAAGGCCGCGCGGAAGAAGGGCCTCAAGGTCTACTCCCTGGCGCCGTTCGCCACCCCGGGCCTGACGAAGATGCGCGGCACGCTCATCAGGACGGTCCCCGGCGGCGAGGCCGAGGCCATCGGCGACCTGATCAACTCCGGCACCGACCTGCTGCCCGAGGGGGCGATCATCCTCGCCGGCGAGCGGCTCGCCACCGCGCACGGCGCGCTGTCCGCCCTCCTGCGGCTCGCGCAGACCACCGGCGCCAGGCTCGCCTGGGTGCCGCGGCGGGCCGGCGAGCGCGGGGCGATCGAGGCCGGGGCACTGCCCAACCTGCTGCCGATCGGCCGCCCGGTGGCGGACGAGGCGGCCCGCGCCGAGGTCGCCAGGGCCTGGAACGTCTCGGTCCTGCCCGAGGCCGAGGGCCGCGACACCGAGGGCATCCTCGGGGCCGCGCTGAACGAGGAGCTCGACGCGCTGGTCATCGCCGGTGTCGACCCGTACGACCTGGCCGACCCGGGCAGGGCGCTGGCCGCCCTGGAGAACACGCCCTTCATCGTCAGCCTGGAGATCCGCGCCAGCGCGGTGACCGACCGGGCCGACGTGGTCCTCCCGGTCGCCGCGGTGGCCGAGAAGGCCGGCACGTTCGTCGACTGGGAGGGCCGCGGCCGCTCGTTCGACGTCGCGACGGCCGTCCCCGGCGTGATGAGCGACCTCGCGGTCGTCTCCGCCATCGCCGACCACATGGACGTCCACCTGGCGCTGCCCGACGCCGCCGCCGCGCGGCGCGAACTCGGGGCCCTGGGATCGTGGCGCGGCCCCCGTACGGCGGCGCCGAGCGTGACCGGCGGTCGGCAGGCCCGGGAGCCGCAGGCCGGGGAGGCCGTGCTGGCCACCTGGCACCTGCTGCTCGACGACGGCCGGCTCCAGGACGGCGAGCCGTACCTCGCCGGGACCGCGAGGGCCGCGGCGGCGCTGCTCTCCGAGGCCACGGCCGCGGAGATCGGCGTGGCCGACGGCGACAAGGTCACCATCGGCGGCTCGGTGATCCTGCCCGTGCGGATCGCCGACCTCCCCGACCGGGTGGTCTGGGTGCCGTCCAACTCCGCAGGTGTGTCGGTCACCCGTGACCTGCGCGCCGTCGCCGGTGACGTGGTCACGATCACCGGCCAGGACGTCCTCGAGACCGTGAACGAGGAAGTGGAGACCGACCGATGAACCCGAACACTGGTCCCACGCTGCAGGACTTCGGCCACGACCCGTTGTGGCTCTCCATCATCAAGGCCGTCTTCATCTTCGTGCTCCTGATGCTGGGCGTGCTGTTCGGCGTGTGGACCGAGCGCAAGCTCATCTCCCGCATGCAGCACCGGTACGGCCCCAACCGGGCGGGCAAGTTCGGCCTGCTCCAGTCGGTGGCCGACGGCCTGAAGATGGGGCTCAAGGAAGACATCACGCCACGCACGGTGGACAAGATCGTCTACTTGCTCGCTCCCGTCATCATCGCGGTGCCGGCGTTCCTGTCCTTCTCGGTCATGCCGTTCGGCCCGATGGTGTCGATCTTCGGGGTGAAGACGCCGCTGCAGCTCACCGACCTGCCGGTCGCGGTGCTGCTGGTGCTCGCCATGGCGTCGATCGGCGTCTACGGCATCGTGCTCGCCGGATGGGGATCGCGCTCGCCGTACGCCATCCTGGGCGGTCTGCGCTCCAGCGCCCAGGTGGTCTCGTACGAGATCGCGATGGGCCTGTCGTTCGTCGCGGTCTTCCTGGCGGCGGGCACGCTGTCCACCTCGGAGATCGTGGCCAAGCAGGCGGGCGGCGGCACCTGGGACGTCTTCGGGTTGTCGATCCCGCAGCCGTCCTGGTACGCGGTCTCGCTGCTGCCGTCCTTCCTGATCTACGCGATCACGATGCTGGGCGAGACCAACCGCGTTCCGTTCGACCTCCCCGAGGGTGAGGGCGAATTGGTCGGCGGTTTCCACACCGAGTACTCCTCGTCGCTGAAGTTCGCGATGTTCATGCTGGGCGAGTACATCAACGTGTTCACGGTCTCGGGTATCGCGATCACGCTGTTCCTCGGCGGGTGGCGAGCGCCCTGGCCCATCTCGATCTGGGAGGGGGCCAACACCGGCTGGTGGCCGATGCTCTGGTTCCTGATCAAACTCGTGGTGGTGTTCGGGTTCTTCGTCTGGGTTCGCGCCTCACTGCCCCGCGTACGGTACGACCAGCTCATGGCCTTCGGATGGAAGGTCCTGATCCCGCTCAACCTGGCCTGGATCCTGCTGTACGCCACCCTCAAGGCGCTGCGGATGCCCGAGGCCGACAGGGCGTTCATCCTCACACTCGGGGCGATCATCGTCGTGGGCGGGCTCGCGATCTGGCTGCGCTTCGACACGCTGCTCCAGCGTCGCAGGGAGGCCAAGGCCGCCCAGATCGAGGAGGAGTTCGAGCAGCTCCGCGAAGAGCCGGAGGCGGGTGGGTTCCCGGTGCCGCCGCTGGACCTCCCGCACTACCACGGCGTCCTGCCGGCGCGCCAAGCAAGCACCGCGGTCAAGGAGGTGACCAGTGGGAGCAACTGATTGGCTGAATCCGATCAAGGGATTCGGCGTCACCTTCCACCACATGTTCAAGAAGCCGGTGACGGTCAACTACCCGGAGGAGAAGCGGCCGACTGCGCCGCGCTTCCACGGGCGGCACCAGCTGAACCGGTGGCCCGACGGTCTGGAGAAGTGCGTCGGCTGTGAGCTGTGCGCGTGGGCCTGCCCCGCGGACGCGATCTTCGTCGAGGGCGCGGACAACACCGAGACCGAGCGCTTCTCCCCGGGGGAGCGGTACGGACGCACCTACCAGATCAACTATCTGCGGTGCATCCTGTGCGGTCTCTGCATCGAAGCATGCCCGACGCGGGCGCTGACGATGACCAACGAGTACGAGCTCGCCGACTCCAGCCGCGAATCCTTGATCTACACCAAGGAGATGCTCCTCGCGGATCTGGCTCCGGGCATGGAGCAGCCGCCCCACCCGATGCGTCTCGGCGAGACCGAAGAGGACTACTACCGGTTGGGTCGTAGCAATGGGTGAGACCATCACGTTCTGGGTGCTGGCGGTCGTGTCCGTGACCGCCGCGCTCGGGCTCGTCTTCAGCCGCAAGGCGGTCTACTCGGCCCTGATGCTGGGCACCGTCATGCTGTCGCTGGCGGTGCTCTACGCCGTCCAGGACGCTCCGTTCCTGGCCGCCGTGCAGATCATCGTCTACACGGGCGCGGTCATGATGCTGTTCCTGTTCGTGCTCATGCTCGTGGGCGTGGACTCCTCGGACTCTCTCGTGGAGACGATCAGGGGACAGCGGTTCTGGGCGATCGTGGCCGGGCTCGCGTTCGCCGCGCTGCTCGGGCTCGGCGTCGGCAACGCCGTACTGGCGGCCCCGAAGGGGCTGGAGGCGGTGACGGCGGCGGGCAACGTGCCCTCGCTGGCCGAGCTGATCTTCACGCGGTACGTGTTCGCCTTCGAGGTCACGTCGGCGCTGCTGATCACCGCCGCGCTCGGCGCGATGGTGCTGGCGCACCGGGAGCGTGCCGAGCCGAAGCCGACCCAGAAGGACCTGTCCCGGGCGCGCTTCGTCGAGTTCGGGGAGCACGGGCGCAACCCCGCGCCGCTGCCCGGACCCGGCACCTACGCCCGGCACAACGCCATCGACATGCCGGCGCTCCTGCCGGACGGCACGGTGGCGCCGCTGTCGGTCAACCGGGTCCTCGCCCGGCGCGAGGCCGCCGAGGGCACCCTGGCGCCCGAGATCGCCAAGGCCCTCGAAGCCGAGGCTCTCGAAGCCCAGGAGCGGGTGTCCGAGGAGCCCGTACGGCACGCCAACGGCGCCGGCGGGGTCAACGGGGCGAACGGCACCACCAGTGCCAACGGCGCGAACGGTGCCAACGGAGCCAGCGAAGCCGGTTCGGCCGAAGAGTCGCCCGCGACGGGCCCGGAGACGGGCAAGGAGGCGAAATGACAACGCACTACCTGGTGCTCTCCGCGCTGCTGTTCGTGATCGGCGGCGTCGGGGTGCTGGTACGGCGCAACGCCATCGTGGTCTTCATGTGCGTCGAGCTCATGCTCAACGCCTGCAACCTGGCGTTCGTCACCTTCGCCCGGCAGAACGGCAACCTCGACGGCCAGATCATCGCCTTCTTCGTGATGATCGTGGCCGCCGCCGAGGTGGTCATCGGCCTGGCCATCATCGTGACGATCTTCCGAACCCGCAGGTCCGCGTCCGTCGACGACGTGAACCTGCTGAAGTACTAAGAGGTGGCCGTGGAACCCGCAAAGATCATCGAGCACTCCGGGGGAGTGATCGGCGTCTCGTGGCTGCTGATCGCTCTGCCGCTGCTCGGCGCCGCCGTCCTCCTGTTGGGCGGGCGCAGGACCGACAGGTTCGGTCACCTGCTGGGCGTCGCCACCGCCGTCGCCTCCTTCGTGGTGGGCGTGCTGGTCTTCGTCCAGCTGCTGGGGTTCGATCCGGCCGAACGCCGCCTGGCGGTCCCGCTGTACGACTTCATTCCCGGCCTCACGAAGATGGGCCTCCTGATCGACCCGCTGTCGATCTCGTTCGTCCTGCTGATCACCGGTGTGGGCTCGCTGATCCACATCTACTCGATCGGCTACATGGCGCACGACCCCAACCGGCGGCGCTTCTTCGCCTACCTGAACCTGTTCGTCGCGGCGATGCTGCTCCTGGTGCTCGCCGACAACTACATCGGTCTGTACGTCGGCTGGGAGGGCGTGGGTCTCGCGTCGTACCTGCTGATCGGGTTCTGGCAGCACAAGCCGGCGGCGGCGACCGCGGCGAAGAAGGCGTTCATCGTCAACCGGGTCGGTGACTTCGGCCTGGCGATCGGTATCTTCACCATCTTCACGGCGTTCAACTCGGTCTCGTTCGCGGGGGTCATGGCCTCCGAGGCGCACCCCAGCCAGGGGACGCTCACCGCGATCGGCCTGCTGCTCCTGCTCGGCGCCTGTGGAAAGTCGGCCCAGCTGCCGCTGCAGTCCTGGCTCCTGGACGCGATGGAGGGCCCGACCCCGGTGTCGGCCCTCATCCACGCCGCGACCATGGTCACCGCCGGCGTCTACCTCGTGACCCGGTCGGGCGCGATGTTCTTCCCGGAGGGCTCGACCGCGGCGATCGCGGTCACGATCGTCGGTGTCGCCACGCTGCTCGCCGGTGCGATCATCGGTACCGCCAAGGACGACATCAAGAAGGCGCTCGCCGGTTCGACGATGTCGCAGATCGGCTACATGATGCTGGCCGCGGGCATCGGCCCGGCCGGATACGCCTTCGCGATCGCGCACCTGATCACGCACGGCTTCTTCAAGGCCGACATGTTCCTCGGCGCCGGATCGGTCATGCACGCCATGAACGACGAGGTCAACATGCGCAAGTACGGCGGCCTGCGCAAGGTCATGCCGATCACTTTCGCGACGTTCCTCGTCGGCTATCTGGCGATCATCGGGTTCCCGCTGCTGTCCGGTTACTTCACCAAGGACGGCATCATCGAGAGCGTGATGGAGTACAACGAGACCCTCGGCTGGCTCGCGGTGCTCGGCGCCGGCATCACCGGCTTCTACATGTCGCGTCTGGTGTTCATGACGTTCTTCGGCCAGAAGCGCTGGGAGGCGGACGCGCATCCGCACGAGTCGCCCGCCGTCATGACGTGGCCGCTGATCATCCTGTCGGTCGGCTCGATCTTCCTCGGCGCCTTCCTGATCCTGGGCAACCGGTTCATGACGTTCCTGGCCCCGGCGGTCGGACTGCCGGAGCACGAGCCGTCGTTCCACCCGTTCACCGTGACCGGGCTGGCCACCCTGGCGCTCGTGGCGGTCGGCGCGGCCTTCGCCTGGGTCAAGTACGGCAAGGCCGAGGTGCCGGTCGTCGCTCCGCGCGGCTCGTTCCTCACCACGTTCGCCCGGCGTGACCTGTACGGCGACGCGTTGAACGAGGCGCTGTTCATGCGGCCTGGCCAGTGGCTGACCCGGCTCGCGGTGTTCTTCGACAACCGCGGGATCGACGGCCTCGTCAACGGGCTCGCCGCGGGGATCGGCGGCACGTCGGGCCGGCTGCGGCGAGTCCAGACCGGCTTCGTCCGCTCGTACGCGCTGTCGATATTCGTCGGCGCCGCCATCCTGGTCGGTGCCTGGTTCGTCGTAGGGAACCTGTGATGCACTACTGGCTCTCAACCCTGATAGGTGTGCCCGTGCTGGGCGCGCTTGGCGTCGCGGCCGTGAAGAACGAGCTGCGCGCCAAGCAGGCGACCCTCGCGGTGTCCCTGCTGGTGCTGGTGCTGACCGTCGTCATGGCGGTCCAGTTCAGCCCGAACGGCGACAAGTTCCAGTTCACCGAGAAGTACAGCTGGGTGCCGTCCTTCGGGATCCACTTCGGTCTCGGTGTGGACGGCATCGCACTGGTTCTCATCCTGCTGTCGGCCGTGCTCGTGCCGATCGTGGTGCTCGCGTCCTGGCATGAGGCGGAGGCGGGCAAACGCTCGGTGCGCACGTACTTCGCGCTGCTCCTGGTGCTGGAAGCGATGATGATCGGCGTCTTCGCGGCGACCGACGTCTTCCTCTTCTACGTCTTCTTCGAAGCCATGCTGATCCCGATGTACTTCATGATCGGGTCGTACGGTGGGGCGCAGCGGTCCTACGCCGCGGTGAAGTTCCTGCTCTACTCGCTCTTCGGCGGGCTGCTGATGCTCGTCGCGGTGATCGCGCTCTACTCGATCGCCGACAAGGGCTCGTTCATGTTCACCGACCTCGTCGGCAGCGTGCAGGACGTCGGCACCCAGAAGTGGCTGTTCCTCGGCTTCTTCATCGCGTTCGCCATCAAGGCGCCGCTGTGGCCGTTCCACACCTGGCTGCCCGACGCGGCGGCCCAGGCTCCGGCCGGCGCCGCCGTGCTGCTCGTGGGTGTGCTCGACAAGGTCGGCACGTACGGCATGCTGCGCTTCTGCCTGGAGCTGTTCCCGGACGCGGCGCACTACTTCACCCCGCTGGTGCTGGTGCTCTCGGTGGTCGGCATCGTCTACGGCGCGATCGTCGCCATCGGGCAGACCGACATGAAGCGCCTCATCGCGTACACGTCGATCTCGCACTTCGGCTTCATCACCATGGGCGTCTTCGCGATCAGCGTGAACGCGGGGTCCGGGGCGACGCTGTACATGGTCAACCACGGCTTCTCGACCGGAGCGCTGTTCCTGATCGCGGGCTTCCTGATCCACCGCCGCGGCTCGCAGTACATCTCCGACTACGGAGGCGTGCAGAAGGTGGCCCCGATCCTGGCGGGCACGTTCCTGGTCGCCGGCCTGTCCGGGCTCGCGCTGCCGGGCCTCAGCTCCTTCGTGAGCGAGTTCATGGTGCTGATCGGCAGCTACGAGACGCACGCCGTCTACGCGATCATCGCCACCAGCGGTGTGGTGCTGGCCGCGATCTACATCCTGTGGATGTACCAGCGGACCATGAACGGTCCGACCGCGGAGTCCGTCCGCGATATCAAGGATCTGAACGGCCGTGAGAAGTGGGTCGTCGCCCCGCTGATCGCGGTGATCATCGCGCTCGGCTTCTTCCCGAAGCCGCTGCTCGACGTCATCAATCCCGCGGTGACGGACTCGATCTCCCAGGTCCAGAACGTCAAGCAGGAGTCCGTTGCACAGGAGGGCCAGTGAACGGCACCATCCAAGCGCCGACCATCGAATACGGCCTGCTGGCGCCGATGCTGGTCGTCTTCGGCGCGGCGATCATCGGAGTGCTCGTGGAGGCGTTCGCCCCCAGGTATCTCCGCTCGTCGATCCACAAGCCGCTGACGCTGCTGTCGCTGGCCGGCGCCTTCGTGCTGACGATCTGGCAGGCGCGTAGCGGCATCCCGACCAAGCCCGCGGCCATGGGAGCGGTGGCGGTCGACGGCCCGGCGTTGTTCATCTGGGGCACGATCCTCGTGCTCGCGTTCGTGAGCATCCTGCTCATCAACGACGAGGGGCACTTCGTGGCCTCGGCCTCGGCCGTGCCCGGTTCGGCCGAGGAGGAGCGGGCGCTCAGCGAGGGCGCCACGCACACCGAGGTCTACCCGCTGGCCCTCTTCGCCGTCGGCGGCATGCTGCTGTTCCCGGCGGCCAACGACCTGCTGGCCATGTTCGTGGCCCTCGAGGTCATGTCGCTGCCGCTGTACCTGCTGTGCGGTCTCGCCCGCCGTCGCCGCCTGCTGTCGCAGGAGGCCGCGGTCAAGTACTTCCTGCTCGGCGCCTTCTCCTCCGCCTTCTTCCTGTATGGCACCGCCCTGCTGTACGGCTACGCGGGTTCGGTCGATCTGGCGAAGATCGGCGCCTCGCTCGGCATGGTCGGTGGGCAGGACACGCTGCTCTACATCGGCGCGGCGATGCTCGGCGTCGGCCTGCTGTTCAAGATCGGTGCCGCGCCGTTCCAGGCGTGGAAGCCGGACGTCTACCAGGGCTCCCCGACGCCGATCACGGCGCTGATGGCCTCGGGTACCCTCGTCGCCGCGTTCGGCGCGCTCCTGCGGGTGTTCTGGGTGGCGCTGGGCGGTCTCGAGTGGAGCTGGACCCCCATCATGTGGGGTGTGGCGATTCTCACCATGGTGACCGGTGCGATCCTCGCCATCACGCAGACGGACATCAAGCGGATGCTGGCGTACTCCTCCATCGCGCACGGAGGTTTCCTGCTCATCGGTGTCGTCGCCATCGGCAACCAGCAGCAGAACGCCTCGGCGCTCTCGGCCCTGCTGTTCTACCTGGCGGCCTACGGCTTCACCACGGTGGGCGCGTTCGCGATCGTCACCACGGTCCGCGACGCCGGTGGCGAGGCGTGGCACCTGTCCCGCTGGGCCGGGCTCGGCAAGCGCAGGCCGCTGGTCGCGACCGTGTTCGCCTTCTTCCTGCTCGCCTTCGCCGGCATCCCGCTGACCAGCGGTTTCTTCGGGAAGTATGCGGTGTTCCAGGCGGCGGTGGACGCCGGCGCGACGCCGCTGGTCGTGGTCGGCGTGGTGTCCTCGGCGATCGCCGCGTTCTTCTACGTCCGCGTGATCGTGCTGATGTTCTTCAGCGACCCGGCGGCCGACGGGCCGTCCGTGGTGATTCCCGGAGGCACCTGGGCGGTCGGAGCCCTGGCGACATTGGCTACCGTAGTCCTCGGGGTATTCCCGCAGCCCGTGCTCGACCTGGCGCACACGGCTGCTCAGTCGTTGTTCGTCCGATAGGAGCTTTCCTCTATGGCCGCGCCGCCCGTTGTTGACCTGCCTCTCGTCGACGAGCGGCTGGCCGCGGATCTGGCGAACGGGCTCGCGGCCGTGGAGAAGCTGCTCCGCTCGTCGGTGGAGAGCGAGGACGCCTTCGTCACGGAGGCGTCCCGCCATCTCATCGAAGCCGGCGGCAAGCGTTTCCGAGCGATGCTCGTCCTGCTCGCCGCGCAGTTCGGCAACCCCGACGCCCCGGGAGTCGTGCCCGGGGCCGTCGTCATCGAGCTGACCCATCTGGCGACGCTCTACCACGACGACGTGATGGACGAGGCCCCCGTCCGGCGTGGCTCGCCCTCGGCGAACGCCCGCTGGGACAACACGGTCGCCATCCTCACCGGCGACTACCTCTTCGCCCAGGCGTCCGAGATCCTGGCCGACCTCGGCGCCGACATCATCCGCATCCAGGCGCAGACGTTCTCCCGCCTGGTCCGCGGTCAGATCCGCGAGACGATCGGACCTTCCGAGGGCGTCGACGCGATCACGCACTACATCCAGGTGCTGGCGGACAAGACCGGCTCCCTCATCGCCACGTCGGGCCGTTTCGGCGCCATGCTGGCGGGCGCGCCGGCCGAGGTGACCACCCGGCTGACCGAGGCGTGCGAGGCGATCGGCGTCGCCTGGCAGCTCGGCGACGACCTGATCGATGTGGCGGCTCCGACGGCCGACTCGGGCAAGACCCCGGGCACCGATCTCCGTGAGGGCGTCCACACCCTGCCCGTGCTGTACGCGCTGGCGTCCGACCGACCGGAGGACGCGCGGCTGCGTACCCTGCTCTCCGGTCCCGTGGCCGAGGAGAACGTGGACGAGGCGCTGGAGCTGCTGCGGGCCAACACGGCGATGGCCGAGGCCCGCGAGGAGCTGCTGCGGTGGGCGGGCAGGGCCAAGTCCGCGCTCGCCGGCCTCCCCGACATCCCGGCCCGTGAGGCCCTCGTGGGCCTCTGTGACTACGTGGTCGAGCGCTCCGGGTGAATCCGGTGGCCCCGGCGATGGCCGGGGCTCACTGACCAGCTCAGGCCGTTCCGGGGGATTTAGACGGTTTCGAGCGAGGGTGTCGTACGGGCCTCGCGGCGGGTCGCCCGAGCGGCGCGCAGGCTGTCCCAGGTGAAGACGCTGAGCGCCAGCCACACGATGGCGAATCCGGCCCACCTGCTGTCGGGCATGGTCTCGTGGGCGACCAGGACGCCGCACAGGAACTGCAGAACCGGGGCGATGTACTGCAGCAGCCCGACGACGGTCAGCGGCACCCGGATCGCGGCCGCGGAGAAGAAGAGCAGGGGAACGGCCGTGATCAGGCCGGCGCCGACGAGCAGCGCGACGTGAGCGGCTCCGTGGTTGCCGAAGGTTCCGGCGCCGTCCACCTGGAGGAATCCGAGATATCCGAGCGCGGGAACGAGGAGCACCAGGGTCTCGATGGTCAGGCTCTCCGCCGCGCCGACCTGGGCGGTCTTCTTGATCAGGCCGTACGTGCCGAAGGACGCGGCGAGGACGAGCGCGATCCAGGGAAGCCGGCCGTAGTCGAGAGTCAGGACGAGCACCGCGACCATGCCGAGACCGACGGCCGCCCACTGCCAGGGGCGCAGCCGCTCGCGGAAGATGAGGACACCGAAGAGGACGCTGACCAGCGGGTTGATGAAGTAGCCGAGTGCGCTCTCCACGACGTGGCCGGTGTTGACCGCGTAGATGTACATGCCCCAGTTGGTGGAGATGACGACCGCGCCGAGGGCGAGGAGGAGCACCTGGCGGCGGGTCATCGTGCGGATCCACGACCAGTGGCGGCGGACGCCCAGGATGGCGAGGACCGCGACGAGGGACCAGACCATGCGGTGCGCGAGGATCTCGATGGCTCCGGCGGGCTTCAGCAGGGGCCAGTACAGCGGGAACAGCCCCCACATGGCGTAGGCGGCTATGCCGTACAAGACTCCTCGGCGCGATTCAGGCATGACATCCAGTGTGACTCCTTACGGGATTTAACACAAATAAGCAATCGTTGTCGCGCGATTTAGCGATACTTATGGCAGGAACAACCGGGAGGGCGCTCCGGTTGGGGACGGGTGGAGGTGCGACATGGGCTGGCTGTTCGGACAGAACAAGACATCGATGGTGACTCCCTCGGAGGCGCTGCCCGGCCGATCCGAGGCGATGCCGGTGGCGTCCCGGCACCTGGTGCTCGACGCTCCATTGGCCCCGCCGTACGGGGAGAACACGGAGATCGCGGACTTCGGACTGGGGTGTTTCTGGGGAGCCGAGCGCAAGTTCTGGCAGACGCCCGGCGTCGTGTCCACCGCGGTCGGCTATGCGGGCGGATACACGCCGAACCCGACGTACGAGGAGGTGTGCTCCACGATGACCGGCCACGCGGAGGTCGTACGGGTGGTCTTCGACCCCAGCCGGGTGTCGTACGAGGAGCTGCTGAAGGTCTTCTGGGAGGCCCACGACCCGACCCAGGGCATGCGCCAGGGGAACGACATCGGTACGCAGTACCGCTCGGCCGTCTACACGCACGGAGCCGAGCAGGAGAAGGCCGCGCTCGCGTCTCGTGACGCGTACCAGCGGGTGCTCGACGAGGCCGGCTACGGCGAGATCACGACCGAGATCGCTCCCGCCGGCCCCTTCTACTTCGCCGAGGACTACCACCAGCAGTACTTGTACAAGGACCCGGGCGGCTACTGCGGCATCGGAGGTACCGGCGTCGCGTGCCCGATCGGCCTGACGTCCGGCGAAGCGTAGACCTGCGGTAACTGATCGATCCTGGCCCTTGGTCGCCCGGCTTGCCCGGCGCCGATCAAGGGCCGGAGCCGTTTTCGGTGAGAACCCTTCACTGCGAAGGTTGCTCAGGAGCCTGCGGTCGCCTCCCATAGCGCGGATAGCGGGAGGGCGCGCATTCGGTCGCCGAAAGGCAGCGCTTCCTGGCCCGCGTAGAGAACATATCCGGCGATGAGACGGTCGCCGAGTTTACGGGCTAAGTGCTGGAGTCCCCTGAAATCGCCGGCACGTACGGTCTCCGCCGCCTTCACTTCGATACCGACGATCTCGCCGGAGGCCCGCTCCAGAATGCCGTCCACTTCGACGTTGTCGCGGTCTCGGTAGTGGTAGAGGCGTACAGGTTCCTCCGACCACGTCAACTGACGGGCCAGCTCGCCGAGGGCGAAATTCTCCAGCAGCGGCCCCACGGGTGCCGTTACATCGGTAGTCCGAGCAGGGGTGAGGCCGGCGAGGTGTGCTCCCAGTCCGGAGTCAACCACGAGAAGCTTAGGGGTCGCGATGGCGCGCGTGGTCGCGTTGGACGACCAAGCCGGAATCCGCCTGATGACGTAAACGAGGTCGAGCAGGTCGACGTATCGCTTCACAGTGTTGCGAGGCAGTCCGAGGTCACGGCTGATGTTGTCGATCACCGCCAGTCCGCTCATCCGGCCGCAAAGGACGTTGAGTAGACGTCGCATGTCGGCAGGGCGCTCGATGTCGGACACCTGCTTCACGTCCCTATTGATCAAATCGGAGATGTAGGACTCGAAGAAGCGGGCCCTTCTCCGATGCGTGGGGCGGTGGACCGCCTCTGGATAGCCGCCTCTTAGAGCGCGGTCCAGATAGTCGGCTCGCCGCAACGGAGATCTCGGAATCTTGAGGTCGGGACCGCTTCGGAACGCCGCATCGATGAATCTGTCGGCACTTCGATCGATCTCCCCCTGAGATAGCGGCCACAGTTCGATCGTCTCGGATCGGCCGGGAAGCGCGTCCGGAAGATCCCGGAGGTCCAGCAGCCGGGCAGAGCCCGTCAGTAGGAAGCGTCCAGGTCGTGGATCGGCATCCACTTCGCGCTTGATGGAGAGCAGTAGGTCGGGCACGCGCTGGATCTCATCGATGAGAAGGAGTCCGTCATGGTGCACGATCCCGTCAGGATCGTGCCGCGCTGCGGCGCGTATGGCCGCCTGATCCAGATATATCTCGCGAGATCCTGGCATCCTTTGCGCAATTCCCTGAGCCAGAGTGCTCTTGCCGACCTGCCGAGCACCATTGATCACCACTACACGGGTGTCGGCGAGCGCCTCTACTGCCATGCTTTCCGCGCGCCGAGGGAAGAGTGTCAGCTCATCGATATCCACAAGCTCAGGATAAGCGCGCCTACCCAGGCGCGTGGCAGGTTTGCCGCATTGCCTGTGGCAGATCTGCCGAAACATCAACGGCAGGTTTGCCGCATCTACCGTGGCAGGTCTGCCGTACCAACACAACGCGCCCAACCAGGCCAGTTGAAGCAGCAAGCATTGATCGAGGTGGGGGCGCCGCCGGCAAACACGTGTCGGCAAGGTTGCTGTGGCGTCGGCCGTACCGGTGTCCGGTCGGCCTCACCACTGGCGATTCTGGACGGCGGGCCCGTCCCTGGAGTCTGACCGGTCGAGAGGAGTCGGCTCAGGGGATGATGCGGTCCAGGACGTGTCGTAGTGCACGTTCGAGGTTCCCGGGTGCGCCCGCGCCGCGCGATCGCCACGCGATGACCCCGTCCGGCCGCACGAGGACGGCGCCCGCCTCCGTGATGCCGTATGTCGCGAGGAACAGCCCGTCCACGTCGGCCAGGCCGGCGGTGTCTCCGATCACGTGGAGGTCCAGGGCCACGCCGAGCCGGCGTGCGGCCTGTTCAACGGCGCCGGTCCAGTGCCGTCCTCTGGCAGTTAGGAGGACGAACGCGCTCCCGAAGAGGTCGCGCGTCGAGACTGGAGTGCCACCGCGGGCTAGCCGTACATGCGGGGCACGCGACCCGGGGCGGCCGGACGGCGTGACCGGGTTCTCGAACAGCGAGGGTTGGTCGCCGTCCTCGGGCACGAAGGCCCCGGATGGGCAGATGTAGCCGAACAGCCCCACCGCCGGATCCAGGATCTCGGCCTCCGTCCCGTCGCGCAGGTGGGGAGACTGACGCTGGATCAGATTGGCGTATTGCTGCTCGGCCAGCGCGTCGGCGTACGGCCGGCGCTCGGCGTCGTGGCTCGCGAGCAGGCCGGGCCCGGCGGTGCCGGACAGCACGGCGGCAAGTTTCCAGGCGAGGTGGTAGCCGTCCATCACGGCGGTGTTCCCGCCCTGTCCTCCGGTCGGGGGCATGAGGTGCGCAGCGTCACCGGCCAGCAGGACCCGCCCGGCCTGGAAGGAGTCCGCGACCCGGGTGAGGTGTTCTCCCGAGGACGACCAGGCGATCTCCAGGATCTTCACGTCCAGGTCCGGTACGCCGCAGGCGGTGCGGACGACGTCCACGAGCTGCTCGGCGTCCGGGTTGTCACCGGGCTCGAACGTAGCGGCCAGGACGTAGCGGCCTGGGTAGTCGGTGGTCACGACCGTCGCCGCCCGGGCGGGGAGCGCCGGATTCTGCAGATAGAAGAGCCCGAACGCCTCGCCTCGCAGCGCCATGTCGAGGTCGGCCTCGAACTGCAGGAACATCGTTCGCCCCGGCCGTGACGACCGGCGTCCGTGGACCGGTATGGCGGCCATATCGCGGCTTGCGCCTTTGTGGCCGTCGGCGCCGATCAAGTACCGCGCCGTGATCGTCCGCCGCTTGCCCGTCGTGGTGTCGCGAAGCTCGGCGATCACCGCCTCGCCGTCCTGGCGGAACGACACCAGCTCGGTCGAGAACCTGATGTCGGCACCCAGCTCGGCCGCCTTGTCGTTCAGGATTCGCTCGGCCCGTTCCTGGCTCGCGGCGGCGAACGGCGCGGGAGACAGCCGGGAGAAGTCGGGCATCTCGAGGACGAAGTCTTTCAGGACGGGGCCGGTGACGGTCTCCGCGATGACTATGACGCTTCTATCCCCGCCCGGCGGAGCGGCGTGTGTGAACCGATCGGCGATCCCGGCGGTTGCCAGGGCCTCCATGGTCGTCGGCATCTGACCCCTGGCCTTGGGTTGGGTGGACAGCCCCGGATGCCGCTCCACGACGACAGACGGAACGCCGTGGATGCCGAGGAACACGGCCGTGGACAGCCCCGCGAGGCCCGCTCCCACGATCAGCACTGGAGTCTCGTCTCTCATGCTCGTCTCCTTCGTGCTAATTTTGTTCGAAGGGTAGGAAATTTCGATTTATCGAGATAATTCGAGATAGTACGCGTTGGAGTGCGGATGTCAACGGGTCGTCGAGCCAAGGTTCTGCGGACACTCGCCGAGGCGACGCAGGACAACGCCTCGCATGGCGTGATCATGCATCAGGCCATCGCCGCCCACTTCGGTCTGGGGCCCACCGACCTGAAGTGCCTCAACCTGGCCAGGCACGAAAAGGAGCTCACGGCGGGACGGTTGGCCGAGCTGACCGGCCTCAGCACTTCGGCCGTGACCGCGCTCCTCGACCGGCTGGAGCGCGGCGGCTTCATCGAGCGGCACAGGGATACGGCCGACCGCCGCAAGGTGCTCGTGCGCTCGACCGGCCGGCACGAGGCGGCGCTTGGGGATATCTTCGGGCGGGTCGCGGCCGCGTTCACGTCGGTGGCGGACGCATACGATGACGACCAGCTCGAACTGATCGCCGGGTTCGTGCTCCGCCTCAACGAGCGGGCCCGCGAGTTCATCCCGACGCTCGTCCAGGACCTTGGCTCCTGAGGCCGCCTGAGGACTCGCCGAGATCGGCCCAGACAGCCCGCGGACGGACGTCGTCAGGGTCGGCGAGTCCGTACGTACAGACGAGGGCCTCCTAAGTTTCAGGTGCGCGCTATGCCGCAGCCACGACAACCGGTCCTCGATCTTTTGAGCGTCTGGCCAGGGCGCTGAATGCCGATCTTCAGGTACGGATCACTCCGCGTGCTCCAGCGGCGTGAGCTGATCTATTGCGTGAAGTGAACCGCTACCACCAGCAGTACTTGTACAAGAACTGGGGCGGCTACTGTGGCATCGGAGGAACCGGGGTGGCCTGCTCAGTCGGCCGGACGTCGGGCGGGGCCTGAACCGTACCCTTGCGGACAACGCTTGCGGCTTGAGAGTTGCCAATGTGGCCTTCTTCGTCATGGCCCGCTTTCCAGACGGCCAGGTAACCGTGCCTGCTGTCTGTCCTCCCCTGTCCTTTTGGCTGATAGGGGAGAAAGGGACGCCATCACCGCCGGACCCGTGAAGGTGCTCATGGACTGGAAGAAGCGAGCGCATGAGATGGAGGGTGATCAGCCACCAGTCTGAGCGATGTCGGTCTCGAAGGCCAGCTTGAGCGCGCTGAGTATCCACGACGTGAGTCGGAGTGCTTCGAAGCGGTGATGCGAAAACAGACATGCCGGTGCCGATCGCGGGGCAGAGGGGCTTCGCTGGAGGCCTTCGCTGTAAGATCGAGCGCTGCCCGTTCTGTATAGATTGCTGTACAGTAGTTGCATGGCCGTGCTGCATGAAGCTGCCGAGTTGAGCGTCACAGAGGCGGCCCAGCGGGGTGTCGCCCGCCTGGTGGCCGACGCCGAGCAGGGGACTGATCTGGTGGTGACCCGTCGGCATCAGCCGGTGGCGGCGGTGGTGAGCATCCGTCGCCTTAATGACCTCGAAGAGGCCGCGGCCGACCTTCGGGACCTGGCGTTGGTGCTCGCCCGCTCTGTCACCGACACCGGGGAGCGCGTCTCGCTCGATGATGTGCTCACCGCCTTCGGGCACACGCGGGAGTCGCTTACCGCATTGCCGGACGACGAGTAAACGTGTCCGACGTCGTCTTCACGGCCCCGGCCGTAGATGACCTCCGGCGGATCGGCCCCGATGCCGTACCGAAGGTCCTCAAGAAGATCCTGCTTCTACTCGACAATCCCGAGGCCGGCTATCCCTTGGGCGGGGAGCTGACAGGCTTCCGAAAGCTCGTGGTCGGGCGTAACACCTGGCGGGTCGTCTACCGCATCGCCGATGACAAGTCGATCGAGATCTGCGAAGTGTGGGCCGTGGGTGAAAGAGCCGACGCCGAGGTGTACGCCGAGGCCACGGCCAGGGTCCGCGCCGCTGGGAAGGGCCGTCCTGAGGTCATCCAGCTCGGGCAGATCATAGAACGCCTGGGTCCCCTGGCCGATCACATCCGCGTAGATCAACCGCCTCCTAGGGAACCGGTTCCAGACTGGCTCGCGGACCGGTTGATCTACACCGTGGGCATGTCGCGTGAGGAGGTCGCCGCCCTTGATCTCGAGAAGGCGGTTGACCTATGGGCAGAGTTCCGGTCGAGCTCGCGCTAGCCAGGATCTATTGCTTGGGGTGAACCGCTACCACCAGCAGTACCTTTACCGGAACCCGAACGGCTACTGCGGCATCGGCGGCACCGGTGTCAACGCCGGTGACCCTTCGGCTTGGTGCCCGACCGGGCTGACGACCTCTACGGATGAGTAGCCGAGATTGCTGAGACCTCCGAGCGGCGGTTAGGCCCGCTCGTAGGTCTCGTTCTTGTCCTGGGCGAAACGAAGGAACCCATGCCCAGGGTGGTGACTGACGATGAGGCCGTCTCGCGGAGCTTGGCGGTCACCTTGCGGATGGTCACGCGGGCGACGCCGAACTCGCCTTCCACCCGGACCTCGGAGATGAGGTAATGAGGCGGGTACTTGCCCGACTCGATGCGTGCGCGTACGACCTCGTAGATCTGCACGCGCTTGGGTCGCGTCAGGTGCTCTCGATCGGATCGGAGGCCGGCCCGCCGTTCTCCTCGTGCGAGGCCTTGTGCTGTGAGCCCGGCACCATGATCTGTTCGGTGTCCTTGTTGCGAGTCGCCCAGAGATAGATCAGCGCGCCGATGAACAGCGCGATCGAAGTCCACTGGTTGATCCGCATCCCGAGGAGCGTCACCGCGTGGTCCACTCCGCCGACCGGGTCGATCCGCAGCCCTTCGATCCAGAACCGCCCGAACGTGTAGCCGGCGACGTAGAGGGCGAACAGGCGGCCGTGGCGCAGTGTGAACCGCCTGCCGACCAGGATCAGTCCGAAACCGAGCGCCGCGTCCCACAGCGACTCGTATAGGAAGGTCGGGTGGTAGAGCACACCTGGCTCGCCGCCGTGCGCTTGGTCGATCTCCAGGCCCCACGGCAATGTGGTTGGACTGCCGTACAGCTCCTGGTTGAACCAGTTGCCCCAGCGGGCGATCGCCTGCCCGAACGCGACGCTGGGCGCGATCGCGTCGGCCACGGTGCCCAGGGACAGCCCTCGGCGGCGGCAGGTCAGCCACACGCCCACGCCTCCCAGGGCGACCGCGCCCCAGATGCTGAGCCCGCCTTCCCAGATGAACAGCGCCTGGTAGGGCTCCTTGATCGCGCGCGGGCCGAAGTAGGTCTGCCAGTCGGTGATGACGTGGTAGAGGCGAGCGCCGATCAGGCCGAAGATCACCGCGGGGACCGCGATGTCGCTGATCGTGCCCTTCTCGCCGCCGTGGGCGCGCCAGCGGCGCTCGCTCAGCCAGATGCCGAAGCCAATCGCGATGATCATGCACAATGCGTAGGCTCGGATCGGGATGAATCCGAGATGCCATACCCCTTCGGGAGGGCTGGGAATCGAGGCGAGAGGCATGCCGGTGAGGCTAGCCAATGCGAGGCCACTTGGCCGCCTTCGTGACCTGATCGCGAACCTTCTGCGACGTGACGTAGCCGAACCGGTGCAGCATTCGACCGCGGCCTTGATACGGTCCTTTATCGCGCAGGCGGCCAGAACTGAAGCCGGTAGATGTCCATCTGGTACATGTCGCGAGGGAAATCCGGCTCTCTATCGTTTGCCTGAGATGAAGAGCTACCACCAGCAGTACCTTTACCGGAACCCCGGCGGATACTGCGGGATAGAGGGAACCGGGGTTGCCTGCCCGGTGGGCATCGCGCCCGCCGGCGAGTGAACAAGGCGGTTTTCGACGAGGTCTCGGTCCTTTGGGCCCAGCATCTCGGTCAGCCGTTCCCGGGCATGGGGGATGACGAGGTATTCGCCGATTTCGTGCTCGCGGATGCCTATATGGCGGGCATCGTCACAGCGTATGTCGGCTCGCAGCGCGGCATCCTGAACGCTGAGCAGCGCCGTATCCTCGCCAGTTGTGCGCGTGATCTGCGGTGGGTGCTTCGGCGTGTGCGCGGGCGGGAGGCGCTGCCTTTGTTGCCCGATCAGTGCGGATCGCTGATCTGATCCTCGGCAGAGCCACCTTGGACGCCCGCCACCAACAGTAGCTGCGGCAAGATGTCTCTCTACGTCGCCCGCTCGGCGGCCGGGCATGCGGCCTGTGGCGGCCGCGTGGCACGTGAGAACCGCCGTTTGGCGGAAGTCGAGGTTCGTGGGTGGCTGGGGAGCCCTGATCACATCGCTCGCCATCGACCCAGGGAAAGCCCGGCAGACCGGCTCCTACGGCTCGAGCCTGGCGGTGACCGTCGGCATCCGATGACCGGGGAATCGCGACCAGGCCGACGTACACGCGAGGCCGGCCTTGCCCCTCCGTCGTCGGCCCGCTGCCGCTCCGCGGTGGGTCGACGGCGTACGAGGTGGTCAGGTCAGGGAGCAGGGCTCCGGCGTGGTTGCGGTTTGAGGCCTGTCGTCCGATGGTTTCGGTCCAATACGGCCGAATCGGACGATTCTTAATCCACGCAATGCTGTTCCCCGGGACCCGGCTTCGGGACCGTCGCACTTGCCCGAACAGGGGATATACCGCCGGTATACGACCTCCCGACATGGTTGCCGCATCCTGCGATCAAGAAGGAGGCCAATGAAGGCGGGAGTAAGAAAAGCGCTCAAGGCGGCTGCGATCGGTGGGCTGATGGCCGGAGCGGTGATTGTTCCGACGACGGCCGCGCACGCGGCGTCCTGGAACTGCAGCAGCGCCCCTTATGGCAATGGCTGGTGGGCGAAGTGCAGCCAGGGCCCTAGCGGTTACGAATATCAGGTGTGGGCCCGATGCTACAAGATCGGTACGAGCAATTACACGATCAGGTGGGGCCCCTGGCGTGCGATCAATCGCGAGCCGTCCACCGTGAGCTGCCAAAGCACCGAAGAGGTGGGTGGAGGCGGCGTCTTCCACGCATAGCCCGAGCGTGACCCGCGTGCGCTCCGGCCGGAGCGCACGCGGATCACGTGGGCGGCGGCAGGGCGCCGCGCGTGCCGACCGCGCCCTGCCGTCAAGGGACGAAGCCCTGCGGTGATGGGCGGTCCTGAAGGATGCCCGATCACGACCCGGCCGCTCCGTCGTGGCCGTGGGTGATCCCCTTCGATCATGTGACGCTCGCGGGCTACCGCACGCTTGTCATGGTGCGGCCGCAGCGTCCTAGGCATGCCCGTACGCGTCATCTGACCTGGGGCGCTTCGGCGTCAGCGACAGCAGGTGTACCGGCTCCTGAGCAGGATTTCCCGGAGGGGTCTGGTAAATGGCCAGGCGCTGTCCCCCAGGTTCGATTTCTAGGCTCTCGTACAGAAAAGTGATCTCCCCGGCGACGGGATGACAGAAGGTTTTCCGGTCGGTGTGGCGGCGCCGTACTTCATGGCGTTTCCACAGTGCCACGAACTCCGGGCTGGCTTCGGTGAGCTCCTCCACCAGCGCAGTCAGGTTCGGGTCGTCGGGGTCGGCGCCGACGGCCTCGCGCAGCTGGGCGACGGTGGCCGCGGCGGCCTCGGCCCAGACGGGGTACAGCGTCCTGGCCGCAGGATGCAGAAAGACGTAACGTGTGGTGTTTCGCCGCTCGGCCGGCCATTGCTCGATTCCAGCCAGCAGTGCGAGCCCTTCCGGATTGCTGGCCAGGATGTCGTTGGTACGACTGCGCACGTACGCGGGACAGGGACGCAGCTTCTCCAGGAGCTGCCGTATGCCGGAGCGCACGCTCGGGCCGGTGACGGGTCGTGAGCTGCGGCCGGAGGCGCGGTCGGCCAGCGCGAACAGGTGCTCGGTGCCTTCGGCGTCCAGGCACAGGGCACGGGCGAGGCCCCGCAGGACGCTGACGCTGGGGTTGGTCTCCTTGCCCTGTTCCAACCGTATGTAGTAGTCGATGCTGATCCCCGCCAGTGCCGCCATCTCCTCGCGCCGCAGCCCCGGTGCGCGTCGCCTACCGGTGCCGAGGGGAAGGCCGAGGTCGGTGTGATCCAGTTGGGCGCGGCGGGCTCGCAGGAACTCCCCTAAAGCCGTTTGGGCGGAAGAACTGACCACGGGTTTCAGTGTGACACGGCCCGCCATGCCGGGCAGAGCGGACAGGTGGCAGTGCCACTACCAGGTCGGCCGACCCAGCTTCGCGGGGATCTTCCTAGCAATGGCAGCGCTTCGAAAAGGTGGATCCATTCAAGGCAACCTCTGAAGGGACCGGACTATGGCGGTTTCCGCCCCTCCTGTCGCGCAGCCCAGGCGTTGGAAGATTTGGGTCCTCACCTGCGTCGCGATTTATCCGATCATCACGGCGTTCGGCTATCTCCTGCTGGCGGTCACTCCCGACCTGCCGGTGTTCGCGCATTTCCTCATCATGGTGCCCACCGCCGTCGCACTACTGATCTTCTTGGTGATGCCCGCGCTTACCAGGCTTTTCAGGGGGTGGCTCGTCCGATGACCGCGCATCTGTTCGGCGCCGGCTCCACCGCGATGGAGGTGATCGCGGGCCACGACCTGAGCGGCAAGGAGGCGATCGTGACGGGCGGCACGTCGGGGCTGGGCTACGAGACCGCCAGAGCGCTGGCCTCGGCAGGCGCCCGCGTGGTGATTGCGGCCCGGGACGAAGCCAAGGGCACCCAGGCGGCGCAGGCGATCAGCAACCAGACAGGGAACGAGAAGGTCGTCTATCGGCGCCTGGACCTCGGCTCGCTGGAGTCCGTGACCACCTGGGCGAGCAGGCACGCGGCCACGGGAAAGCCGCTGCACGTCCTTGTGCTCAATGCCGGTCTGATGGCTGTCCCGATGTTGAGGACGGTGGACGGGTTCGAGTCGCAGTTCGGTGTCAATTACCTCGGCCACTTCGCCTTCACCGTCGGGCTGCTGCCCGCGTTGCGAGCGGCCAGGAGCGCGCGGGTGGTATCCCTGGCGTCGCGCGCCCACCGCTACAGCGACGTCCACTTCGAGGACCCGAACTACGAGCGCCGCCCCTACGACTCGTGGGAGGCCTATGGCCAGTCCAAGAGCGCCTGTTCACTCCTGGCGGTCGCCCTGACCGCACGCTACGGCGAACACGGTGTCACCGCCAACGCCGTGACGCCCGGCGGGATCAAGACCAACCTGCAGCGGCACATGTCACGGGAGGCCCTCGCCTCCCGGGGCTGGGATGTGGAGCATCCCCGGGGCTGGAAGACGCCGGAGCAGGGCGCGGCCACCTCGGTTTGGGCGGCCGTCGCTCCCGAATTGGAGGGCGTCGGCGGCAAATATTTGGAGAACTGCGCGATCGCGGCGCCCTGGACGGACGTTGGGGCGCTGCCCAACGGCTGCTATCTCCCATATGCCGTGAACCCGGGCAACGCCGACCGCCTGTGGGCACTGTCCGAAAAACTGATCTCCGACTGCGGCCTGCTGATCCATTCGACGCACTCCGTGCCACGCCGGCGCGATATCTGAGCTGAGCGACGCGGCTGCGGCGAATTATTGCCCGAGGAGAACCGCTACCACCAGCAGTACCTTTACCGGAATCCGAACGGCTACTGCGGGATAGGGGGAACCGGGGTCGCGTCCCCGGCATCTCGCTCGTTCCTTGCGCTTCTCAAGCACGATCCGACGGCCAGGACGTTGGCTATCGCGATGCCTGAGGTTTCCCCTGGGTCCGCCACCTCACCACGGACGAACTACGGAACTTTACGTTCGAACTGGTCGAGGCTCTGTCTGACGCCGCAGAGCTGAACTTGGACAACAGGGCCGAAGAAGTGATCGTGGGCTGGCGGGCGACAGCTCGGATCAAGGCGGACCCAGCGGAGTACACGGACGCGCGTAAGCCTACGAGTGGATAATCCACAAGGCCGGGGCAACATCACAGCCCGGCTGTTCGGGCCCGTCACGAAGGCGGGCAGGGACGAGGTTTCTAAAGGGTGAGGGTTTCCAGGTTTACGGCGTCGGCCATGGCTTGCGCGCCTGTGTCGTTGAGGTGCATGCCGTCGCCGCAGTCCAGGGCGGGGTGGATGTAATCGGGGGCTTCGGGGTTCTCAACGGCTCGAGCCACGTCGAAGACCGCGTCGAAAGTGCCGGTGGCGCGGATCCAGTCGTTCACCTCACGTCGGGCGGCGAGGCCATCGGGGGTACTGATCCCGGGATAGACGGCGCCCGCGAAGGGGCCGATGGTGGCGGCGAGGATCTTCAGGTCGGCCTTATGGGCTCGGTCGGCCAGCGCCTTGAAGCCCTCGATGAGGGCGTCGGAGGTGACGGGAGGCTCGCCGGACATGCCGGGGAGACCGAGGTCGTTGATGCCGAAGTGCACCAGGACGTGGGTCAGGCCGGGAATCGAGAGAACGTCGTGGTCGAAGCGCGCCAGCGCGTGCTCGCCGACCTCGTCGCGCAGGAGGCGGTTTCCGGCGATGCCCTGGTTGACGACCCATCCCCGCTTGAGGCGCCGGTTGAGGAAGTCCACAAAGCGGTTGTTCGCGCTGGTCGTGGAGCCGACCCCTTCGAACCAGGAATCGCCGAACGCCACGGCGATCGCGGTGTCGTCCGGGGCGAGCACGTCGACGCCCGAGACGTAGAACCTGGCTTCTACCTGCTCGGCATCTGGGAGTGAGGGAGACGTGACGTGGTTACCGCCGACTATGTGAGCGGTCTCCATGGGCCGGTGGGAATAGGTGGCCAGGCCCGTCTTCTCAGGGAGATAGAGGCTGAGGATGAGGTCGGCGCCGGGAGCGACGGGCAGATCGATCGGGTCACTGGCGGCCTCTTCTCCCAGCGGGATGGTGAGCCCCTCGGCGCCGTCGAAGGTGAGGGCGGCCTGCCCGTGCTCTGTGGCGACCCTTGCGGCGGCGATAGTCAAGGGGGTGCGGCCGTAACGGTTCGTCAGGCCTACGCGGAGGCGTTCTCCGCCGCCGGCCATGTGGAGCACCTGACGCACCGTCTGGTCGGCGAAGCCGCGCGGTTCGGTGAGCTGGATCTGCTCGTAGGGATCGATCACCGCGGTGCGGAAGCCCGCTGTCCAGATCATGCTCGTTCCATTCGTTTTTATGGGGATTTGTGGCGAATTCTGACGTCGGCGAGGCGATTGACATGGGCCCAGGTTCTGGCGCTGATGGGCGCGCGCCGGGCTGGGCGGGCTGGTCAGGGTTTGAGCACGTAGCGACCGCGCACTCCGCCCTTGGCCATGGCCCGGTGGGCGTGGGCCACCTGGTCCAGCGGCATGACCGCGTGCACTCGGGTCGGCAGCTCGCCGAACGCGGCGCGGGCGAGCAGGTCGCCCAGTCGAGCGCCGTCGGGATGCGCAACTACGGCGTGTACGGTGATCCCGCGCTCCACGGCCGGTCGGGCGCTCGGCTGGACGCCGACGAAGATCCCGTCATCGCGGACCAGGGCGAGGCCCCGCTCCTGCAGCGCCGCGCCGTCGGCGACCGCGTCCCAGCCCGGCTCCGCGCGGGTGGTGAACTCGGCGCCGAGGCCGCGGATGAACTCCTCGTCCTCGGCTCTGGCCAGACCGGTCACCTGCCAGCCGCGGTCGGGTGCGAGCGAGGCGACGTACCCCCCGACCGCGCCGGCCGCGCCGGTCACCAGCAGCCGGTTGCCGCCGGTTGGCGCATCGCCGAGCAGGTCGAGGATCTGGGCGGCGGCCAGCCCGTTGAGCGGTACCGTCGACGCCGCGTTCAGGTCCAGCCCGTCGGGAACGACCGCGATGTCGGAGGCCCGCACGGCGAGTTGTTCGGCGTAGGTGCCGAAGTCTCGGTCGAAGCCGTCCACCAGGCCGGCGACCCGGGTGCCGGCCGCCAGGTTCACACCGGGGCCGGTGGCGACGACGGTCCCAGCGAAGTCCCAGCCCAGGCCGGTACGCTCGGGCTGGTTGATCAGCCCCATGGAGTGGAAGAGGCCACCCGCGACCCCGAGGTCGACGGGGTTGACCGGCGCGGCGGCGATCCGAACCCGGACCTTGCCGGGCCCAGGCTCGACGACGGGAACGTCAATGATCTCAATCGAGTCGGGTCCGCCAGGGGTGCGGACGGCGGCCATGCGAAAAGTAGAGATGCTCACGGCTTCGCTCCGTGGTTTGTGTTCGACGATTGACCTGCATCACTATGGGCGGGTAGCTCTCCAGCGGGAAGTACGCACCTGGAAGTGCGTAAGTCACCGCCCGGTACGAAGGAGCGGTCGATGCCAACGAGGACGGCGGCCCAGAAGCGAGCGCAAGCGAAGGGTGACTACGACGCGTTCCTGGCGAGGTGCCCAAGCCGCCAGTTGCTCGACCAGATCTCCAACAAGTGGGTCGCGCTGATCCTGGCCGCGCTCGGCAGCGACGGCCCGCACCAATCCGGAGGCGCCTGCGCCGGCGAGCCACGGTCGATGCGCTACTCCGAGCTGTCCCGCAGGCTGGCCGGGGTCAGCCAGAAGATGCTCACCCAGACGCTGCGCTCCCTTGAGCGCGACGGGCTGGTCAGCCGTACCGTGACGCCGACGGTGCCGGTCACGGTCACGTACGAGCTGACCGACCTCGGTCTCTCGCTCCACCACATGATGCGCGGCATCAAGGTGTGGGCCGAGGCGCACATGGGCGAGGTGCTCGCCAATCGCGAGGAGTACGACACCCACATCGCCTGAACGCTCACCATCAGCGCAGCAGGACGCCGGCGCGTGGCAGGGTTCCTTGCCCGCCCACAGTTGGATCGCGACACCGTCCGCTCCCACCGGCAGGCGCCCGGCCGGCCGAGCTCGGTCGCGCCCGTCGCGGCGTCGACGGCAGGTGGCCTCGCGCAGTCTGCCGTCCGGCCCCTGACGGCTCTGCCGTTCTCGGCCCGCCGTGTGTTCTTCAGGACGGGCGCTGCCCTGCCAAGAGCTCACCGACCTGGACGACCGCGAACTCGACCTGGCCCTGGCCCTCCTCCCAGTTGGCGATCAGCGTGCAGTTCTCGTCGGCGAGCAGGTCACCGCCCGACCGCTCGGTTCGCAGGTACATGAGCCCCGCCTCGCCTTCGGTGCAGAAGTAGCTCAGGTGGGCGAACAGCTCGGGCGGCGTGAGGTCGGCCAGCGCCTCCTGCCACTCCTCGGCTGCCTCCGCCTCGAGGGGAAGGAGGCTTTCGGGACCGCCTCGGCCGGGCCACAGTTCAGGAACGTGACCCTGCGGACCATCCATCTCGGCGAACCGGCGTCGGAACGGGATGGTCCGAGCGTCATGGAACGCCTGGCCAAGGCATACGCCGCCGCGCTCTGACGTCGTGTGTGGACTTCCGGGTTTCCCGCGGAATCCGCTGATCAGCGCGTACGGTCCCCACGGGGCGGCCGCCTACCACCACGGCGGCTTCTTCCCGGCGCACCCGGGGCCGGCCCTCGACCGGTTCTCCCTGGCCACGCTTCGACCGCCCAGTTGTCGACCGCCCAGTTGTCGACCGCGCGGTTGCGGTGTGGTGCGATCTGTCCTTCCCGGCAGGGCGGGCGTACGCGCTGGCGGAGGCCACACTTGTTCCGTCGATGGAGGACCGCCCCTCACGGCGGGCGTCGCGGCGGCGGCCGGTCTCCTCGACATCCTGGCCGAGCTGTGACGCACACCCTTGGAGAGCCATGAACCCGGACGACGCCGCGCCGGAGGCGCGCCTGCTGCGCCTGTTCGAAGGACATCGACTGACCCCGGCTCAGCGGCGCATCGCGCACTGCCTCGTGCAGCACGCCGCGCAGGCGCCTTTCCTGTCCAGCGTGGAGATCGCCGAGCTGGCGGGGGTCAGCCAGCCGTCCGTGACGCGGTTCGCGATGACACTCGGGTTCGACGGCTATCCGGCGCTGCGCAAGGAGATCCGGGGGCTCGGGCTGTCCGACGCCCAGGCTTCCGGAGAGAAGCGCGAGGACGCGTCGCTGAGCGAGCCCCAGCGGGCGGTGCTTGCGGAGATCGCCAACCTCCAGCACCTGGCGGGGCTGCTGGCCGACATGGGGCCGGTCGCGCGGGCGGCCCGCCTGCTCGCTCCCTCCCGGCCGCTGCTCGTGCTCGGCCTGCGCGCCGCGGCGGCCCAGGCGGCGGGGTTCGCGTACTTCGCGAGCAAGGTGCATCCCGAGGTGCGCCTGCTCGACGAGGGAGGGTCCATGCTCGCCGACCGCATCGAGCAGGCCGCGGGCGCCGGAGCGACCGCCCTGCTGTGCTTCGCGCTGCCGCGCTACCCCGCCGAGCTGATGGAGGCCCTGTCCATCGCACGGGAGGCCGGGCTCAGCGTGGTGACCATCGCCGACAGCGCCTTCGCGCCGGCGGCGGCCGTGTCGGACATCCTGCTGCCGGCGGCGGTGGGCACCCAGCTCGTCTTCGACACCGCCTGCGCGCCCATGATGCTCGGCCGGGTGCTGCTGGAGTCGATGGTCGACGAGATCCCGGGGGCCGAGGCCCGGCTGGAGGCGTTCGAGCACTCGGCGACGGAGCGGGGAGTCTTCGCCGAGTAGGTATTGACTGAATCTATTCATTCTCATTAGATGTGAATGAATTACTTGCAGGGCACTGTGGAACAGTCGTAGTGCAACGGGTCCGGCACCGGCCGGCGGGGAGGTTCATCATGCAGAGCAGCGGTCCGCGTCCAGTCCGGGCGCCGCGCGGTACGACGCTGAACACGCGAGGTTGGCAGCAGGAGGCCGCCCTGCGCATGCTGATGAACAACCTCGATCCCGAGGTGGCCGAGCATCCCGACAAGCTGGTCGTCTACGGCGGCACCGGCAGGGCCGCCCGTGACTGGCCCTCTTTCGACGCGATCACCCGCACGCTCGGCACGCTGAAGGCCGATGAGACGCTGCTGGTGCAGTCGGGCCGCCCGGTGGGCGTGATGACCACGCACGAATGGGCGCCCCGCGTCCTCCTCGCCAACTCCAACCTCGTGGGCGACTGGGCCACCTGGCCGGAGTTCCGGCGGCTGGAGCAACTCGGCCTCACGATGTACGGGCAGATGACCGCGGGGTCGTGGATCTACATCGGCACGCAGGGCATCCTCCAGGGCACCTACGAGACCTTCGCCGCCGTGGCGGCCAAGAGGTTCGGCGGCTCGCTGGCGGGGACGATCACTCTCACGGCGGGCCTGGGCGGCATGGGCGGTGCCCAGCCGCTCGCCGTCACCATGAACGGCGGCGTGGCGATCTGCGTCGACTGCGACCCGCGGTCGATCGACCGGCGCATCGAGCACCGCTACCTCGATGTCAGGGCCGCCGACCTCGACGAGGCTCTCCGCCTCGCCTACGAGGCCCGCGACCAGCGCAGGCCGCTGTCGATCGGAGTCGAGGCCAACGCGGCGGAAGCCGTACCGGACCTGCTCGCCCGCGGTGCGGAGATCGACATCGTCACCGACCAGACGTCGGCGCACGACCCGCTGGCCTACCTACCGATCGGGGTGGCGTTCGAGGACATGGCCGCCGAGGCGGCCAAGGACCCCGAGGGCTTCACGACCAGGGCGCGCGAGTCGATGGCCAGACACGTCGAGGCCATGGTCGGTTTCCAGGACGCCGGGGCCGAGGTGTTCGACTACGGCAACTCGATCCGCGGTGAGGCCCAGCTCGCCGGGTACGGCAGGGCGTTCGAGTTCCCCGGCTTCGTCCCGGCCTACATCCGGCCGTTGTTCTGCGAGGGCAAGGGCCCGTTCCGCTGGGCCGCATTGAGCGGCGACCCCGCCGACATCGCCGCCACCGACCGCGCGATCCTGGAGCTCTTCCCGGACAACGAGCCGCTGGCCCGCTGGATCCGGATGGCCGGAGAGCGCGTCCACTTCCAGGGCCTGCCCGCGCGGATCTGCTGGCTCGGGTACGGCGAGCGCGACAAGGCCGGGGAGCGGTTCAACGACATGGTGGCCTCGGGCGAGATCCAGGCGCCGATCGTCATCGGCCGCGACCACCTCGACTGCGGCAGCGTGGCCTCGCCGTACCGGGAGACCGAGGCGATGCTCGACGGCTCCGACGCCATCGCCGACTGGCCGCTGCTCAACGCCATGGTGAACGTCGCGTCCGGCGCGTCGTGGGTCTCCATCCACCACGGCGGCGGCGTCGGCATCGGCCGCTCCATCCACGCGGGCCAGGTCACGGTCGCGGACGGCACGGCTCTCGCGGGCGAGAAGATCCGGCGCGTGCTCACCAACGATCCGGGTATGGGCGTCATCCGGCACGTCGACGCGGGCTACGACCACGCGACCGAGGTCGCCGAGGAGCGCGGCGTGCGGATCCCGATGCGCGAGGGCGAGGAGGCGTGATCGATCCCGGACAGGTGGAGGACGACTTCCGCCTGATGTGGCGTGAGCTCCTGCCGGTGGGCCGTCACGGCACGACGGGCGGCTACCGCCGTCACGCGTGGACGGCCGCCGACGCCGACTGCCGCGCGTGGTTCGAGGAGCAGGCGCGGCGGCGCGGCCTGACCTACGAGGTCGACCGGAACGGCAACCAGTGGGCCTGGTGGGGTGACCCGGCGGCGGGTGGCGCCGTCGTCACCGGCTCCCACCTGGACTCGGTGCCCGACGGCGGGGCGTACGACGGGCCGCTCGGTGTCATCTCGGCCTTCGCGGCGCTGGACGCGCTGAGGGCGCGCGGGGTGACGGGCGGACGCCCGCTCGCGATCGGCAACTTCAGCGACGAGGAGGGCGCCAGGTTCGGCGTGGCCTGCGTCGGGTCGCGGCTCATGACCGGTGTCCTCGACCCCGGCCAGGCGAGGCAACTCAGGGACGACCACGGCGTCACCCTCGGCACCGCCATGGAGCGCGCGGGGCACGACCCCGACGCGATCGGCCGCGACGACGATCGGCTGGCCAGGGTCGCCGCCTTCGTCGAGCTCCACGTCGAGCAGGGCAGGAACCTGGGCGACGCCCAGGTCGGGGTGGCGTCGTCGATCTGGCCGCACGGCCGCTGGCGGTTCGACTTCCAGGGCCAGGCCAACCACGCGGGGACCACCCGCCTGGAGGACCGTCACGACCCGATGCTCGCCTTCGCGGCCGCGGTTCTCAAGGCGCGCGGGCAGGCGGAGCGCGCCGGGGCCCTCGCCACGTTCGGCAAGGTCTCCGTCGAACCCAACGGCACCAACGCCATCCCCTCCCGGGTCACCGCGTGGCTCGACTCCCGCGCCCCGGACGCCGCCACGCTCGACATGCTGGTGAAAGAGATCACTCACGAGTCGCGGGCGACGGTGACCCGAGAGTCCTACACACCGCTCGTCGAGTTCGACGGGCGGCTCAGGGACCACCTGGCCGGGCTGCTCGGGGGAGTGCCGGTTCTTCCCACCGGCGCCGGGCACGACGCGGGCATCCTCGCCTCCGCCCTCCCCACGGCCATGCTGTTCGTGCGCAACCCGACCGGGGCGTCGCACTGCCCGGACGAGCACGCCGAGGAGGCCGACTGCCTCGCCGGGGTCGCCGCGCTGGCGCACGTCCTCCAAGACCTGCTGCGGGAGGCCGCGTGAACGGCCGCTTCTGGGCCAGGCACGCCTGGACGGGCGCGCTGGAACACGACGTCCTCATCGAGGTCGCCGGCGGGCGGATCACCGCGCTCCGGCCGTCCGCCGCTCCCGGCGACGCGGTCGTCCTGGACGGCCTGGTCCTTCCCGGGCTCGCCAACGGCCACTCCCACGCGTTCCACCGGGCGTTGCGCGGGGCCACCCAGGCCGGCAGCGGCACGTTCTGGACCTGGCGGGAGACGATGTACCGCGTGGCGGCCGCCCTCACGCCGGACCGGTACCTCCGGCTCGCGCGATCCGTCTACGCCGAGATGGCGCTGGCGGGGATCACCTGCGTCGGCGAGTTCCACTACCTCCATCACGCTCCCGGGGGCGTGGCCTACGGCGACCCCAACGCGATGGGCGAGGCGCTGATCGAGGCGGCGGAGCAGGCCGGCATCAGGATCACCCTGCTCGACGCGTGCTACCTGTCGTCCGGCTTCGGCCTCCCGCCCGACGAGACCCAGCTCAGGTTCAGCGACGGCTCCGCGGACGCCTGGGCCGAGCGGGTCTCCGCACTCAAGGACCGGGACCACGCCCGCGTCGGCGCGGCGGTGCACTCCGTCCGCGCGGTGCCCGCCGCCGGCCTCGGCGTCGTCGCCCGGTGGGCCGAGGAGAGGCGGGCGCCGATCCACGCGCACGTGTCGGAGCAGCCCGCCGAGAACGAGGCGTGCCTTGAGGCGTACGGCGTGACGCCGACCCGTCTCCTCGCCGACCACGGGGTGCTGGGCCCGCGTGCCACGGCCGTGCACGCCACCCACCTCACGCCCGAGGACATCGCGCTGCTCGGCGGCTCGGCGACCACGGTGTGCATGTGCCCCACCACCGAGCGGGATCTCGCCGACGGGATCGGGCCCGCACGCGACGTCCAGGAGGCGGGGTCGCCGCTGTCGCTCGGCAGTGACAGCCAGGCCGTCATCGACCTGTTCGAGGAGGCCCGCGCGATGGAGCTGAACGAACGGCTGCGCACCCGCCGCCGGGGGCACTGGACGGCCGCCGCCCTGCTGCGGGCGGCCACCGCCGACGGCCACGCGTCGCTCGGCTGGCCGGACGCCGGCCGGATAGAGGTCGGCGCGTTCGCGGATCTCGTCACCGTCTCCCTCGACTCCGTCCGCACCGCCGGTCCTTCGCACGGTCCGGAGACCGCGATCTTCGCCGCCACCTCCGCCGATGTCACCGACGTCGTCGCCGGAGGCCGCGTGATCGTACGGCACGGCGTGCACAGGCTCGTGCCGGACGTGCCGGGCGCGCTTCGCGAGGCCGTCGCCGGGGCGGTGGCGTGATGGGGTCCCTGCTGATCACCGGAATCGGGAGCCTGGTCACCAACGACCCCTCGCTCGGGAACGGACCCCTCGGCATCGTCACGGACGCCGCCGTCGTGGTCTCGGGCGAGGAGGTGGTCTGGGTCGGGCCGGCGTCGCGTGCTCCGGCCGCCGACGACGCGTACGACGCCGGCGGCCGGGCCGTGATCCCCGGCTTCGTCGACTCGCACGCCCACCTCGTCTTCGCGGGCGACCGGACCGCCGAGTTCGACGCGCGCATGTCCGGCGTGCCGTACACGGCGGGCGGGATCCGCACGACGGTGGCGGCCACCCGGGCGGCGAGCGACGCGGAGCTGTCGGCGGGCGTGGCCCGTCTGATGGCCGAGGCGCTGCGCCAGGGCACCACCGTCATGGAGTGCAAGTCCGGCTACGGGCTCACCGTCGAGGACGAGGCGCGTTCCCTCAGGATCGCCGCCGCGCACACCGACGAGGTGACCTACCTGGGTGCGCACGTCGTCCCCGCCGAGTACACGGCCGACGCGTACGTGGAGCTGGTGACCGGGGCGATGCTCGACGCCTGCGCGCCGTACGCCCGCTGGGTGGACGTCTTCTGCGAGCGGGGGGCGTTCGACGGCGACCAGGCGCGGGCCGTGCTGGAGAGCGGCGTCAGACGCGGCCTGGTTCCCCGGATCCACGCGAACCAGCTCGGCCACGGGCCGGGGGTGCGGCTCGCCGTCGAGCTGGGCGCCGCTTCCGCGGACCACTGCACGCATCTGACGGACGCCGACGTGGCCGCCCTCGCCTCCGGGACCACCGTCGCCACGCTGCTGCCGGGGGCCGAGTTCTCCACCAGGGCGCCCTACCCGGATGCTCGACGGCTGCTCGACGCGGGGGTGACGGTGGCGCTGTCCACCGACTGCAACCCGGGTTCGAGCTTCACCACGAGCATGCCGTTCTGCGTCGCG
The DNA here is from genome assembly GCF_020826795.1 of Microtetraspora sp. AC03309. Lineage (NCBI taxonomy): Bacteria > Bacillati > Actinomycetota > Actinomycetes > Streptosporangiales > Streptosporangiaceae > Microtetraspora > Microtetraspora sp. AC03309. The sequence continues at coordinate 102,008 of NZ_JADDIL010000019.1, forward strand.
GTGGCGGTGCGGGAGATGGGGATGACACCCGATGAGGCGGTGTGGTCCGCCACACTCGGCGGCGCGCGAGCCCTGCGCCGCACCGACGTGGGGCGGATCACTGAGGGTGCGCGGGCCGACCTGGTCCTTCTGGACGCGCCTTCACACGTCCACCTCGCCTACCGCCCCGGTGTCCCTCTGGTCTCCGCGGTCTGGCGGCGCGGCGGGCAGGTGGTCTGAGCGGCCTGCCGAACGGCGCCGGCCGGCGAGAAATGGGCGGCGTGGGCGTACGGCAGGAGCGCGCCGTGACGAGAATCGATCACGATGGAGGGGAGTCGCGAGGCAGGGGAGGACCGTGACCGCTGAGGGGCGACGTCGTCGCATCGGCCGACGGCGTGTGGGCGCGGACGGGCGAGGCGGCACGCCATGGACCCGTGGGCGGGTCCTCGCGTCGGGTTCCGTCCTGGTCGCCGGACTCCTGGTCTTCCACGCCGCCGTGCCGAACACCGTGGGCAATCTCGGGAGCCTTCTGGAGACGTTCCTTCCCTGGCTCGGCCTGGCCGTTCCCGTGCTGCTCTGCCTGGCGACGCTGCGCCGCTCGGCCATCGCGGCGGCGGCCGCGGTGCTGCCCGCAGCGGCCTGGATCGCCCTCTTCGGTGGGCTTGCGCCGTCCGCGGACCGGGGAACGTCACATGATCTGACCGTGCTCCAGCACAACGTCAGTGACGAGAATCCCGATCCCGCGGGCACCGCGCGCGCCCTGACCCGGGCCGGAGCCGACCTCGTCGCTCTCGAGGAACTGACGCCCGCCGCCCTGCCCGTCTACGAGGCCGCTCTCGCGGCCGACCATCCCTATCGTGCCGTCGTGGGGACCGTCGGGCTCTGGTCGAGGTATCCCCTTGCCGACGCCCGGCCGGTGGACATCAGGCCGGACGGCGTCGAAGGCGACTGGAGCCGCGGGTTGCGGTCCACCGTACGCGCGCCGTCCGGTGACCTGGCCGTGTACGTCGCCCACCTGCCCTCGGTCCGCGTTCGACTGGACGGTTTCAGCTCCGGCAGGAGGGACGCGAGCGCCGTCGTGTTGGGGCGGGCCATCGCGGCGGAGAAGCTGGACACGGTCATCCTGCTGGGCGATCTCAACAGCACCCTCGATGACCGCGGTCTGACCCCGGTCACCTCGCGCATGATCCCGGCGGAAGAAGGCTTCGGGTTCAGCTGGCCCGCGGCCTTCCCCCTCGCTCGGATCGACCATGTCATGGCGCGCGCGGCGACGCCCACCTCCACCTGGACCCTGCCGGCCACCGGCAGCGACCATCTGCCGGTCGCGGCCCGCATCAGGCTCTGACCGGCGGAATCGGAGGCCGCCGCGAGCGTCCGCGCGCTGTCGCCGCCGACGTTCTCGCTGATCACGTCACGGCTCCCGGCCTGCGGTGCGGTCAGGAGACGCGGGTGGATTCCATGATCCAGTTGGTCTCCCAGGACTGCTCGCCGTCGTAGGAGAACGCCTGCTCCCACCGGCATGAATCCGCCGTGATCTCGGACCAGGTGAACCGTACCCGGATCGGGCGGCCGTCGTCGGTGTCGTCGGCGTAGAACGTGCCGACACCATCGACGAACCGGCCGACGACCGGAACGGGGTCGAGGCCGCGCGTGCTGTTGATCCAGTGGAGGGACCACTCGTCCCGCTCGGCGTTGTACAGGCGGATCGTCGCGCCGTCGAAGTCCTTGGTCGGGAAGGTGATCTCGTCGAAGTTGCCCGAGCCGCCGAACACGCTGTGCGCGACGGACCTCCCGGGGAACTCCTCCCATTCGCTGCTGCCGACACCTCGCTTCAGGAGCCTGCGGTTGGTCACGTCCCAGGTGCCGATGTAGAAGTCGAAGTCGTTCACAGGCCAACCGGTCCTTTCGCGCGCGAGTCAGCGAGATATCCGTCGAGGTCGGGGATGTCCGGGACGAACATGTGGCGAACCCAGGCGGCCCGCTCGTATTCGAGGGCGGGCAACTCCCACACGCATCCGGCCCACCGCCGCGTCTCGGGCACGAAATTCGTGGGGTCCTCGTCGGGGCAGCCGACGGCGGGTTGACCCGCGGCGGCCGTGTGCACCTCGACCACGTTGTCCCAGGCCCAGGTGTACGCGAGCAGGTAGGCGCCGGTGTCCGCACCCCTGTGGAGGACGATCCAGCCGGCCGGGGAGTCGTCGGCGGGCATGGGCACGAGGCGCGGCAGGAAATCGTAGGCGGCCTTCTCGACCTCGGGCTCGATCTCGTGGCCGGGCAGATCGACGTGGTAACGCTTGTAGGGGCGGCCGCCGACGACCACGGGGTCGAGCGGCCGCATGTTCTTCTCGATGAATGCCATGAACGGACCGTACGGCGCATCCACTGACACGTATTGTCAGCGGATGCGAGCTTCTCGGCTGCTGTCGATCCTCCTGCTGCTCCAGTCACGCGGCCGCCTGACGGCCCGGCAACTCGCGGACGAACTCGAGGTCAGCGTCCGTACGATCTATCGCGACGTCGAGTCGCTGCACACCGCCGGCATCCCCTTGTACGGCGACGCCGGACACCAGGGTGGCTACCGGCTTCTCGACGGGTTCCGCACCAAACTGACCGGACTGACGGCTCAGGAGGCCGAGGCGTTGTTCCTGGCCGGACTGCCGGGACCGGCCGCCGAACTCGGCCTCGGCGCGCTGGCGGCGGCCGCCGAGCTCAAGATCGAGGCCGCCCTCCCGCCCGCTCTGCGTGAGGGGGCCCGGCGCGTACGGGAGCACTTCCACCTCGACGCGCCCGGCTGGTATCACGACGGCGATCGGGCACCCCACCTCCCCGAGGTGGCCGAGGCCGTCTGGAACAAGCGCGTCCTTCACGTGCTCTATCGACGGTGGGCCGCGCCGTCCGAGGTCGAGAGAACGCTGGAGCCGTACGGGCTGGTCCTGAAGGGTGGGAAGTGGTATCTCGTGGCCCGATGCGAGGGCGCGATGCGGACCTACCGGGTCAACCAGATCCTCGACCTGCGGGTGACGGACGAGACGTTCGAGCGTCCGGACGGCTTCGACCTGGTCGGATACTGGCGCGAGCATCTGGTGGACTTCCGGTCGCGGCTGTTCCAGGGCCACGCGGTGATCCGCCTGTCACCGGAAGGCCGGGAACGGCTCCGCGACCTGATGAGCTCGGCCGTGATCAGTGCCATGGAGGAGACGGCCGGTGTGCTCGACGATCGGGGCTGGAGCACGGCCACGGTGCCGATCGAGTCGCTGACGCACGCGCAGACGGAGTTCCTCAAGCTCGGGGCCGAGGTCGAGGTCCTGGAGCCCGCCGAGCTCCGGCGGAAGCTGGCCGAAACCGCGCAAGCCCTGGCCGCTCTCTACGCGCCCTGACAAGCCGTCCCCGCCCCGGACGCGTGGCTCCCCGACGACCGCTTGCCGGCTCTCGACTGCCCCGCTTACTCGGCGACCGTCGCAGCCGTACGCCACCGGTGCCCTGACCACCTCGTACGTCCTCGATCCACTGCGAGGCGGCGCGGCACCCGCCGAGCCCTGCGGGTCCCACGTATTGAGGCGAGGTGACGAGCGCTCTAAGCTCTTCTGCTCTCGCGATTCGCGATAGACGGCCGATGCCTGGCCCGGGCTGAGCGTGGCGCGGCGGTGGCACGAGGAGTAAGGACAACGGTGAACCCCATGCCCGAGCAGGTGCGAGCCCATGTCCTGGCGGACTTCGCGACAGCCGATTCGGCCCACGACATCGTCCGTCTCGATCACGTTGCCGCCCTCGCCTGGAGACCGGGTTCTCGGACAGGCGCGGATCCTCGGCGCGCGCATGCGGCCGCCCATGTACCGACGGCGGTGAGGATCGCGTGATGAGCTACCTCAGCCTGCTGCGCGGCCCCTACGTGACCCGGTTGCTGGTGGGAACACTGGTCGGGCGCCTACCCAGCGCCATGGCGGCCCTGGCGATCCCGTTGGTGCTCAGACAGTCAGGCGCGACCTACGGACTCATCGGTCTGGTGGTCGGCGCCTTCGCCATCGCCGCGGCAGTGGGAGGCCCACTGCTCGGCCGTCTGGTGGACAGGGCGGGCCAGGTTCCCGTCCTCGTGCCGTCCGCCGCCGTGGCCGGTGCCGGCCTGATCGCCATCGCGGTCGCGCCCTCCGAATCGGCGATCGTCTTCGCGGGCGCGGTCCTCGCGGGCGCGGCGACCCCGCCGCTGGAACCCTGCCTACGAGCGCTGTGGCCGCATATCGTCGCCCCTGGCCGGCTGGAGTCGGCCTATGCCCTGGACTCGGCCTCACAGGAACTGGTGTTCGTCGGCGGTCCGCTGATCGTGGCCGGCTGCGTGGCCGCCGGGTCGCCCATCGGCGCCCTGTGGGTCGGAGCGTTGTTGGGCGCCTTGGGAGTGCTCGTGGTGGTCACCGCGCCACCCACCCGGAGGTGGAGAGCGCCGGCCCGGTCCGCCGACTGGCTCGGCCCGCTGCGCAGCCGGGGTCTGGTCCTCCTGCTGGGGAGCCTCACCGGGGTCGGCGTGGCCATCGGCACACTCAACGTCCTCGTGGTCTCCTACGCGGAACAGCACCCGGTGCCGGGCGGGGCGCCCACCCTGCTGGCTCTGAACGCCGGGGGAGCCCTGATCGGAGGTCTGGGCTACGGAGCCGTGCGCTGGTCGTCCTCGCTTCCCCGGCGGACGCTGCTGCTGACCGTGGGCCTGGCGGGCGCGTACGCGCTGCTGTGTCTCGTGCCGTCCCCGTTGTACATGGCCGGTGTGATGATCGTCACGGGTCTCTTCCTGGCACCCGTGCTGACGGCGACCTTCGTCCTGGTGGGAGAGCTCGCGCCGGCCGGAACCGTCACCGAGGCCTTCGCCTGGCTGGTCACGCTGATGACCGCCGGAATGGCGTTGGGCTCGACCGCCGTGGGCACCGTCCTCGAACGCGCCTCAGAGTCCTGGGCGGCCTCCTGCGGGGTCGTGGGGGCCTCCGTGAGCGTCCTCGCGCTGCTGGTCGGACAACGACGCCTCTCGGCGGAGAGCATCGGGCGTGCGGAGGCGCCGACGAGCGCCCCCGCGTGATCCAGAGCCCCCCGCCGCACGCGTTCGCGCATCTCGGCGGCGTGGGAGCGCGTCCGCTCGCCGGACAGCCGTCACGGTCTCATTCGGGTGCCCGTACGCTGCCGATGCCCAGCGTGGTGACCGACGGCAACATCCCCGTCTCGAACACCGCGCCGAGGACGGGCAGGTTGAGCCGGGCGAGCCGTTCCGCCGCCTCGACTCCGAGGGTGCGCCACGGCCCGGCGGCCAGCTCGTCGGTGGTCCGCTCGACCTGGTCGCGCAGCGCTCGGCCCGCCGGGGTGGCGACGCCGTCCGCGTCGACCAGGCCGCGGGTGGCCAGCCGGTCGTGGGCGGCCGCCCATTCCTCGGCGCTCCAGCCGCGTCCCTCGAAGTTGGCCGCGGGTGCGGCGCCGATCGCCGCGAACGAGACCAGCGCCTCGCACGCGTCCAGGCCGGCGGCCGCCAGAGCGGCCAGGTGCCCGTCGCCTCTGTGCTCGCGCAGCACGGTGTACGCCTGCCAGAGCGCGAGGTGCGGCTCATCGGGCCAGGGCAGGTCGAGGTTGGCGGCGGTGAGGGGCCGGTGGGCGACCGCGGCGCTCTCGGCGGCCGCGACGGCGAGTTCCGCGGCTTCGGCGATCTCGGGGATGGAGATCTTGTCGCCGAGGAGGTCGTGGAAGGTGCGGTCCATCGCGCGCAGCCGGGCCGGGAGCACCTGTTCGGGCGATGCCGTGTCCCAGATGCCCGGTACGTGCTCGGCGATCATCGTCGGGCTGAAGCTGTAGTAGGTGGCGGCGACCAGCTTCGGCCCCGCGGCGCCGAGCGGTGCCGTACGCCAGGCGAAGTAGCTCGGCCAGCGCGACTCGACGTCGTAGCCGAGCTGTGCGGCCTCGTCGAACGCCGCGGGAGAGAAGTAGAGCGTCGCGTGCACCGGCTCGATCTGGTGCCACATCTGCCGGGCCAGCCTGGAGTATTCGGACATCGCTGTCTCCGTCATCACTGTCTAGATAGGATTTGATGGTGACTCTAGATCTTTGGCGCATCACTGGTCAACCCCAAGTAGACAGTTATGTCGGGAGCAGGATCGAGCTGGCCGCGCTGCTGGTGAACCGCCTGGTCATCACCTCGGCTCATGGCCGCGAGGTGAGGCCGCCGACCTCGGGGGCTGATCGGCTGGCCGCGATCAACGCGGAGGCGGTCGCGAACGGCGGGGTTCCGCGCGCGCTCCCGAGCGCTCTCACCACCGAGGACGCCGATCGGCTGGCCGCGATCGCCGCCGAGTTGTGTCCGGCGTTCGGCATGGGCGACGCCGCGCTCGCCTCCGTCGTGGGCGCGCTCAACGACATGCTGGTACGGCACGGCGCCGTGCCCAACCTGCACGGCGATCCGGACCACCCCTACAGGCTGGCCTTCCACCGGGCCGACGCGACGCGGGTGGACGCGTGGGCGGCCGACATGGGCACGGCGCTGGCCATGGTCATCGGCGTCGGTCAGGCCGCCCGGCTCGGCGTCTGCCAGGCGGACGGCTGCGACCTGGTCTTCCTCGACACCACCCGCAACGCCTCGCGCCGGTTCTGCGACCTGTCCTGCCAGAACCGGGCCAAGGCCAGCGCCTACCGTGCCAGAGCCAGGCGGCAGACCGCCCGCCGATCAGCGCAGGGTGAGGAAGTGGGTCCCGACCCCGCCTGAAGCCCTGGCCCTACGCGGACGTCGCCACAGGCTCCCTGGCGTCCGCCGGTAACGATCCGGCCCTCTGATCACGAAGTTCGATCGCCGGCCGGATGCGGCTTGTGCTCGACGAGCGATTTCAGGGACAGGGGGGTCGGGTGTCTGTTCGACGACTGTCGTCCGTTCTCGCCGGGCTGCTGCTGATCGGGTCGGTGCCACTGGCCTCGGCCGGGCCGACCACAGTGCGCTGGCCTCGGGTGCCCACCGCGTGCCAGGAGACGTCACGCGGCGGTGTTCCCGCCTCGTTCGGATCGCCCGTCGCGATGGACATGGGCGGCCACGCCGACGTGACCTCGGTGGCCGTGGGTGAGCTCGACGGCCGGCCCGTGGCGGTCAGCGCGGGCGTCGAGCGCACCATCCGCGTCTGGGACCGGGCCACCCTGAAACCGATCGGCGACCCGATCCCCGGGAACGGCCCGGTGGCGTACGGCAGCGTGAACGGCAGATCGGTCATCCTCGGCCAGGGCCACAGGTCGCTCCGCATGTGGGACGCGACCACCCACCGGCTCATCGGCGGACCGTTCCCCACCGGGCGGATCGTCTCCGTCGCGTTCGGGGAGTTCGACGGCAGGCCGATCGCCGCCACGGCGGGCATGGACGGCGCCCACGTGTTCGACCTGGCGACCGGCCGCGAGGTCGGCCCGCCCATCATCGGTGTCTCCGGCTTCAGCGCCGTCGCGCTGACCCGCGTCGGGGGTGTCCTGGTGGTGCTGACCGGAGCGACCGACATCGTGACCGTCTGGAATCCGGTCTCGGGGAAACCCGTCGGGGAACCACTCGTCCTTGAGGACGAGTTCGTCCAGACGATCAGAACGATCAGAACGACCGTGATCGGCGGCCGCCCGGTAGCCCTGATCCCCACGCCCGACCTCGGGGTGATCAGTTGGGACCTGATCACGCGTCAGGCGACTCCCCATGCGATGAAGGGCACGTTCGACGCCTCCTCACTCGCCCGGCTGAACGGCCGGACCGTATTCGTCTCGGCCGAGCACATCGACGGCGCGGCCACCGACACTCGCGGGTCGAGGCTCACAAGCGCGATCGCGGTCATCGATCCGGCCACCGGTGAGAGGCTGTCGTCCTTCGAGGTCCCGGGACACGTCACAGCGCTGACGGCCGGTGATCTCGACGGTCGCCCCATGATCGTGACCGGCGGCCGCGACAACGCCGTACGCGCGTACGATCTCGCCACCGGCCGGGAACTCGCGCCGCCGGCCGCAGGAGGGCCCAACGGCTTCGTCTACGCGCTGGGGGCCGACCTGTACGGCAGGCGGGTCCTGGTGGCCTGGGGGGCCGACGACGACGGGACCCTCGGCGTGTGGGACCTCGGCAGCGGCAAACCGCTGGGCGCTCCGGCGAAGCTGCCCGGCCGCATCACCTCGTTCACGGTCGGCACCTACCGCGGGCGGGTGGTCCTGGTCGCGGGGATCGGCGTCGGAGATCCGTCGATCCGGATGTTCGACATCGCCGCTCGCACGCCGATCGGGGAACCTCTCGTCGGCTACGACGACTTCGCCAGCGGGGTCGCGATCACCGAGGTGGACCGCCGAGTCCTCGTCGTCGGAGCGGGTGACGGGTTCGCCGGTCCGGTCGTCGTTCCTCCGGGGGCGGTACGGGTCTGGGACGTCGCTTCGGGAACACGGCTGCATGACCTCACCGTCAGGAAGGGCCCGGCAGGGCAGTTGGCCCTCATCCGCCTCGCGGGCCGTCTGGTCGCGGTGACCTTCAGCGCCGATCGGGCCCGGCTCTGGGACGTCGGCACGGGAAAACGGATGGCGTCGTTCCGCATCGCGAAGAGCGAGCACTCGGCCCCCGTGGAGATCGCCCGGTTCGACTGCACGACGGTGGCTCTCGTGGCCACGGGCAGGACCGTGGAGCTCTACGACCTCGCCACGGGCGAGCAGATCGAGCGGCCGTTGCTCGGCCACTCCAAGCAGGTCGGCAACATCGCCTCAGGGCGGGTCGGCGGCGTTCCGATCGCGGTCACCTATTCACTACAGGACAAGAGCATGAGGGTCTGGGATCTCACGACCAGTCGGCAGGTCGGCACGCTTGAGCGTCCTTCCGGACTCCTCGGCTCCCTTTCGATCGACTATCTCGGTGGTCGTGCCGTACTCGTCGGCGGCGGCGACGAGGCGCTGTGGACCTGGGATCTGGGCCCGATCGCGTGACGTCAGCCATCCGGCGAATCCCATGCCGCAGGCGCTGGAGAAGTATGTGGACGACGGTCCCCAGGTTCGCCCTGATCCCTGCCTCTTTCGAGCTGGACTGAGGGAGCGCGGCGGGCGTTTCCGCCGGACGCGACGGCGGCTGATCGCCGGAATGCGGGCGGCGGCGCCTCAGCCGCCCACGGGCGGCTCCACGGTGAGGACGATCTTGCCGGTGGTGTGCCCCTTCTCGCCCAACTCGTGTGCCTCGGCCGCCCGCTCCAGCGGCAGCACCGTGTCGATCGCGACGCGCAGCCGACCCGCCTCGACCAGCGCGGCGATCGCCTTCATGGCGGCGTGATCCGGCTCCACGAGCATGGGCTCCGATCGGATGCCCAGCTCGGCGGCCCTGGCGCCCAGCCCATCGGCCAACCTGGACAACACGAGCGACACGATGACGCCGCCCCTGCGCACGGTGCGCAGGGAGCGTGGCCCGTACTCGCCGCCCATCGTGTCGATCACCGCGTCGACGTCTCCGACCGCCTCGGCGAAGTCCACGCCGCGGTAGTCGACGAGCTCGTCCGCGCCCAGGCCACGCAGGAAATCATGCTTGGCGGCGCTCGCAGTACCGATGACGTACGCACCGCGCGCCTTGGCGATCTGCACCGCGAGGTGGCCCACCCCGCCCGCGGCGGCGTGGATGAGCACCCGGTGCCCGGTCCCGACCCGCGCGGTGTCCACCAGCGCCTGCCACGCGGTCAGCGCGGCCAAGGGGAGCGCCGCCGCCTGTACGTGGTCGATGTTTCCGGGCTTGCGGGCGAACGTACGCGCGGGCGCGGTCACGTATTCGGCGAACGCGCCGTGGCCGTACGGATAGGGCAGCATGCCGAACACCTCGTCGCCCGGCTTGTGGAGCGTCGTGCCGAGCGCGACGGACTCGACGACCCCCGAGACGTCCCAGCCGAGCACGAACGGCGTCCGCCCCAGCAGGCCGCCCGTGGCGCGGTGCTTCCAGTCGGTCGGGTTGACCCCCGCCGCGCGCACTCGCACCAGCACCTCGGTCGGGCCGGGGACGGGGCGCTCCAGCTCGACCTGCTTCAACACCTCGGGGCCGCCCAGGACGTCCTGGCTGATCGCACGCATGGTCGCTCGGGTCATCCGGCAAGCATGTCAGCGGATCCGGCGGCGCCGACAGCGGCCCGATGGCCATAAGGCGACAGGATCCGGCCAATCGGGTGTACTCATCTCGGCTGCGGCGGTGTCACGAGGCACGGCGGTGAGACGAGTCACTGGACGCACCTGGGACGCGCTCCCGAGACTTCCCCTTCAGATCACCGCAAAGTGCTGTATATGGGCGAGAATCGCTCTCGTGCAGTTCGGCATCCTGGGACCGCTGGCGATCCGGACCGCCGAGGGGGAATCGATCTCCGTCGGCGGGTTGCGCCCGCGCGCGCTCCTCGCGTTGCTCCTGCTCGACGCGGGTCGGCCGGTCGGTGTGGAGCGGCTGATCGACGGTCAGTACGGCGACGACCCTCCGGCGGGGGCGGCGGGCGCGATCCAGGCTCATGTGTCCCGGCTCCGCCGCAGCCTGCCCGCGGACCTGATCGAGTTCAACGGCGCCGGATACCGGCTCGCGGTCGACCCCGACGACGTGGACGTCCACCGGTTCGAACGGCTCGCCCGCGAGGGGCACCGGCTCCTGGCCGCGGGACACCACGAGCGCGCCGCGAGATCGCTCAGGGACGCGCTGGGGTTGTGGCACGGTCCCGCGCTGGCGGACGTGGCCGACGCGCCCTTCGCGCCGCCGCAGGTGACCCGCCTGGAGGAGGTACGGCTGGCGGCGCGGGAAGACCTCGTCGAGGCCGAGCTCGCACTCCCCGAGGGCACCTCGACGGCCGAACTCCGGCAACTCGTGGCGGCCAACCCGTTGCGCGAACGGCTGCGCGGCCAGCTCATGCGGGCCCTGCACGCCTCCGGACAGCAGGCGGCGGCGCTGGCCGTGTTCGACGAGGCCAGACGGCTGCTCGCGGAGGAGCTCGGCGCCGATCCCTCGCCCGAGCTGGCGGCGCTCCACCTCGCGATCCTGCGTGGCGACGAGCCACGGGAGCGGGCGACGGGCCGCCGACTCCCCGCGCAGCTCACCAGCTTCGTCGGGCGGGCGGCGGAGCTGGACCGGATCGACTCGCTCAGGGACTCCCGGCTGATCACCCTGACCGGTCCCGGCGGAACGGGCAAGACCAGGCTGGCGATCGAGGCGGCCCGCCGCCGGGGGCGGGACACCTGTTTCGTGGACCTGTCCCCGCTCGACGACGGCGGCCAGGTCCCGCAGGCCGTACTGGGTGCGCTCGGCCTGCGCGAGACGGGCCTGCGGTCGTTGGACCTCGACCGGAGTGATCCAACCGACCGGATCGCGGCCGCCCTGGCGGATCATGAGCTCCTGCTCATCCTGGACAACTGCGAACATGTGATCGCTTCGGCCGCCGTCCTCGTCCGCCGGCTGCTCGACGCCTGTCCCGGGCTGGCCGTACTGGCGACCAGCCGCGAGCCGCTCGGGCTCACCGGCGAGACGCTCGTTCCGCTGGTGCCGCTGGCCGTGCCGCCGCCGGGCACGGACCTCGACGAGGCGGCCGGCTACCCCGCCGTACAGCTGTTCGCGGACCGTGCCGCCGCCGTACGGCCGGGCTTCGCGATGCGGCCCGAGGTCGTCGAGATCTGCGCGACGCTGGAGGGCCTGCCGCTGGCCATCGAACTGGCCGCGGCGAGAGTGCGGTCGTTCACCGCTCCGGAGATCGCCTCGCGCCTGAAGGAGCACGGCAGGTTCGCGCTGCTGTCGCGCGGCGACCGCACCGCGGCGGTCCGCCACCAGACCCTTTACGCGGTGGTGGAGTGGAGCTGGAGCCTGCTCAGCCCTGACGAGCGGGAGATGGCCAGGCGCTTCTCGGTGTTCTCGGGCGGGGCGTCGATCGAGGCGGTGGAGCGGGTCTGCGGACCCGGCGAGGTGCTGGCCGATCTGGTGGACAAGTCCCTCGTCGAGGCGAGCGACGGACGCTACCGGATGTTCGACACGATCCGCCTGTTCTGCGCGGAACGGCTGGCGGAGGCCGGGGAGGAGGAGCGGCTGCGCGACGCGCACGCCGCGTACTTCCTCGACCTGGCGCAGCGCGCCGACCCCTGGTTGCGGCGGGCCGAGCAACTCGACTGGCTGGCCCGGCTCGCCGTGGAGCACAGCAATTTCGGGGCCGCGTTGCGCCATGCCGTACAGACGGATCCGGAGACGGCCCTGCGGCTGATCGCCGCCCTGTCCGCGTACTGGTGGCTGAGCGGCCGCCGCGGCCAGGCGGCCTCGTCCGCGCTCAGCCTGCTCGGGTCGCTGGGAACCGAGGCACCCGTGCGGATGGAGGAGGAGTACGTCCTCTGCGTGCTGCAGGCAGTACCGGATGCGTCTCCTGCGCAATGGGCGCGGGCCGAGGAGATCATGCGATCGCTGGACCGGGAGCTGCGGCACCCGTTCGCGGCGGTCATGTGGGGAATGGTCGCGGGGCCTCCGGCACGCGACTCGGCCAGGACGCGGCAGTTCGGCTCCGACCCGTGGAGCCGGGCGATGGTGTCGCTGGGGCGGGGGATGCTGAACCTGCTCGACGGCAGGGTGGCCGACGCCGAGCGGGAGCTGACGGAGACGCTGGAGAGCTTCCGTGTGGTAGGTGAACGCTGGGGAATGGCGCAGGGGTTCGAGTGGCTGGGGACGATCGCCAACTGGCGGGGTGACTGGGCGCGTGCCAGGTGGTTGTGGGGTCAGGCCCTGGATCTGCAGGAACAGCTCGGCGCCCTGGACGAGATGGTGGACGTGCTCTGCCGCAGGGCGAGTGGGTTGCTGCGCGAGGGCGACTTCCCCGCGGTCGATGCCGACCTGCGGCGCGCCGCCGAACTGGAGCGCAGGACGGGCAGATCGCACCGGCCGGCCCTGATCGCGCTGGGCAGGGGTGAGCTGGCCCGCGTCCAAGGTGATCACAGCGAAGCCCGCGCCCAGTACACGGAGGCGCTGAGCATCGTCAGCCCCGGCACCTATGTCGGCGAGAGTGTCAGGCTGCAGGTGCTCTCCGCGCTGGGACGGCTGGCCGAGGCCGGGGGAGACCTCGCGGAGGCCGGGCTCCGTCACGGCGAGGCGCTCGCACTCGCGCACGCGGTGCCGGCGGCGGACCTCGCCGACGTCGCCGAGGGGCAGGCGGGGCTGGCCCTGCTCGACGGCAGGGCGGAGCGAGCCGCGTTCCTGCTCGGGGTGGGGGTGGCGCTGCGTGGCATGGCCGTCGTCGGCGATCGTGACGTCGCCGGGGTCGCCGCGGGCGCGACGGAGGCCGTCGGCGCCGAGAGGTTCGCGGCGGCGTTCGCCAGGGGCGCCGCGTTGGACCGGGACCGGGCGCTGACAGCCCTCTCCTGAGTGTCAGCCGGTTGTCGCCGGGCTGTCAGCGCTCCCGGCGAGGCTCTGGGACATGAAGAACGTACTGATCTCCGGCGCCAGCATCGGCGGCCCCGCCCTGGCCTACTGGCTCAACCGCTACGGGTTCGACGTGACCGTGGTCGAGAAGGCCCCCGCCCTGCGTCTCGGGGGCCAGGCCGTCGACTTCAAGGGCGAGACGCACCTCACGGTGCTGGAACGCATGGGAATCCTGGAGGACGTACGGCGGCTGCAGACCGGCGGGACCGACCAGGAGATCGTCGACGCGGACGGCCGCAGGCTGACGGTGATGCCCGGCGAGTTCACCGGCGGCGAGCTCGAGATCCAGCGCGGCGCCCTGTCCCGCCTGCTGTACGAGAGGACCCTCGCCGCCGGATGCGCGTACGTGTTCGGCGACTCCATCACCTCGCTCACCGAGACAGAGAGCGGCGTCCACGTCACGTTCGAGCGCGGTGCCCCGCGCACCTTCGACCTGGTCGTGGGCGCGGACGGCATCCACTCCAACGTCCGCCGCCTGGTCTTCGGCCCCGAATCGAACTATGTCCGCTACCTGGGCTATTACTACGCGTTGGCCGACGTCTCGCAGGATTTCGGGAAGGTCGCCACGATGTACAACGAGCCCGGCAGGTTGGTCTCCACCGGGGGGCCCGCGGCCGCGGCGTTCTTCGCCTTCGCCTCGCCGCGGCTCGACTATGACCGGTACGACACCGAAGAGATGAAGCGGATCGTGATCGACGCCTATGCCGGGATGGGCTGGCGGACTCCCGACGTCATCGAGGCGGTGCGGCACGCGGGCGACCTCTATCTCGACTCGATCAGCCAGGTCAGGATCGATCACTACGCCAAGGGTCGCGTGGTGCTGCTCGGCGACTCCGCGTACGGCAACACGCTGGGCGGGTTCGGCACCGGGCTGGCCATGGTGGCCGCGTACGTGCTGGCGGGCGAGCTCGCGGCGGCCGACGGTGATCACCGCGTCGCCTTCCAGCGTTACGAGGAGGAGTTCCGCGGCTACGCCAAGATCGCCAAGAACGGCAACGCGGGTCCTTTCCTGGCTCCCCGTACGCGGCGCGGGATCTGGATGCGCAACTGGATCTTCAAGGCCGGTTTCCTGCTCAAGATCATGATGAGGATGACGGACAAGTTCGCCACCGACATCACGCTCAAGGACTACCCGTCCCTGGTGCGCCGCTGATCACGGTCCTGAGTGGCCGGTTTCGGCGCCGCGGGCCGCGCCGGGGGGCCGCCCTGGCATGCGCGGATCCGGACGATCGACCAAGCGGCACCCGGCCCGCGCGGGTTACGGCGAATGGCCGGTTCCGAGGCGTCCGGGGCGCAGGTCGGCGCGCAGGCGTGCGCCCTTCGCCCTTCGGTCCGGCTCGGCCACGACCAGGGTGCCGCCGTGGGCGCGGGCGATGTCCCTGGCGATGGCCAGTCCCAGGCCGGAGCCGCCCTCGTCCCGCGCGCGTGCCTCGTCGAGCCTGGTGAACCGGCCGAACACCGACTCACGATGCTCGACGGGGATGCCGGGGCCGTCGTCGACGACCTCCACGACCGCGGGCGCGGCCACGCGTACGGTGACGGCGGAATCGGCGTGCCGTACGGCGTTGTCGACGAGGTTTCCGATCATCCGGCTGAGGTGGGAGCGGGAGCCGGGGAGGACCACGTCATTGGCGATATCCAGAAATATCTGGATATCGTGGCGCCGCGTTCGCAGCGCCTCCTCCGCCGTGACCTGCCCCAGGTCGATCTCCTCGGTCCGCAGTGGCTCACCGGCGTCGAGCCGCGCCAGCAGGAGCAGGTCGGCGGCGAGCCCCTGAATCCGCTCCACGTCGGTCAGCGCCTCCCGCGTCAGCCCCGGGGCCTCGCGCCTTCCGAGCTCCAGCCGCGTACGGAGGGTCGCGATCGGGCTGCGCAGTTCGTGCGCCGCGTCGGCGACGAACCGCTTGTGCCGCTCCACGGCGCGTTCCAGCCGGTCGAGGGTCGCGTTCATGGTCCGCGCCAGCCGGGCGACCTCGTCCTGGGCCGCCGGTACGGGCACTCGCTGGTGGAGGTCGCTGGTGGTGATGTCCGCGAACGTCCTCCTGATCGCCGACACGGGCGCGAGCGCCCACCCGACCAGCAGCCAGGTCATCCCGGCCACCAGCAGCAGCAACGCCGGAATGCCCATGAGGAGCAGCTTCCGAAGCGCGTTCAGTGCGTCGCGCGCCGGCTCGAGCGAGGCCCGGCCCTGGACGGTGACCGGCCCCTCCGAGGTGCTCACCACGCGCTCCGCCGTGGCGTAGCCCTCGCTCCAGCCGCGTTCGGCCTGTGACACGGTGTCCATGCGGCCGACCCGCACGTCGGGGTCCGCGGCGACGTCGTGGGAGGGGCCTGTGGTGCCGTCGGGAGCGGGGTCCGCGGTGCCGTCGAGAGCGGGGCCGCCCGCGCTGGACGTCCGCTGCCCCGACTCCTCGCTGATGGTGAGCGACCGCGCGGCCGCGTCGGCGCGGCGCGACGCGTCATGATCGGCGCTCGCCTCCAGGCTGCTCTTCAGATTGCCGACCAGCACCGCGGCCGCCACGCCGAGCGCGAGCGCGACCGCCATGGTCGCGACGACCGTCGCGCGGAGCCGCACCGACCATCGCATCACGATCCTCCGTCCAGCCGGTAGCCGGCTCCTCGTACGGTCACCAGCGTCGACCGGCCGAACGGCGCGTCGATCTTGCGGCGCAGCGCGCTGATGTAGACCTCGACGATGCTCGGGTCGCCCTCGTAGGCGAAGTCCCATGCCTGCTCCAGCAGCTCGGGCTTGGAGACCACCTCGCCCGCCCGGCGTGCGAGGGCGTGCAGCACGGCGAACTCCTTCGGGGTCAACGTGATCTCGGCCTCTCCTCGGCGGCAGCGCAGCCCGGCCGGATCGACCACGAGATCGCCCGCCGTCAGGACGACCGGCCGCTCGTGCCCGCCGCGCCGTACCAGCGCGCGGAGACGGGCCAGCAGCACCACGTACGAGAACGGCTTGGACACGAAGTCGTCCGCGCCCATGTCCAGCGCCTCGGCCTCGTCGTACTCGCCGTCCTTCGCGGTGAGCATCATGATCGGTGTCCAGTCGCCGGCGTCGCGGAGGCGCCGGCACACGGTGTACCCGTTGACCAGGGGCAGCATCACGTCCAGCACGATGGCGTCGTACCGGTTCTCGGTCGCCATCCACAGGCCCTCGCGCCCGTTGTGGGCGACGTCGACCGCGAAGCCCTCCTCGCCCAGCCCGCTGCGCAGCAGTTCGGCCAGCCGCTTCTCGTCCTCCACCAGCAGCACCCGCATGGCGTACAGCCTGAACGAGGCCACCTAAAGCCAACCTGAAGATCATTTCTGCCGCCTTCAGGCTCACTTCAGGTACGCCGCGCGACTCTGGGCGCGTCAACAGGCAAGCGAGCAGGAGGTACCCGCATGAAGCTCTCCCGATTCCTTCTCGTCGGCGCCGTCGCCGCCGTGCTGGCCGGGTCCGTCGCGACGGCCGCCAACGCGACCGGGCTCTTCCGGACGACCGGCACGCCGACCACGGCGGAGTGCCCCGCCCCCGGCGACGGCTCCCTGAAGCTCGAAAAGGTCGAGGTGAAGGACGGCAAGGTCTTCCACAACGGTGAGGAGGTGGCGTCGGTCCCGCCCGCCGACAAGGTCCAGGTGGCGGTGAAGGACGGCAAGGTCTACGTCGGAGAGGAAGCCGAGGCGGTCGCGAAGTCCGAGGCGGCCGCCGGCGCGAAGTCGTCCGGCGGTGGTGGCGTCCTCGATGCCCGCTCCGAGGACGGCAGCGGGCCCAGCACGAGCTGCGCCTTCGAGCCGGCGCCCAGGAAGTAACCGCGTCCGGTGAACCGCGTCCGTGAACTGCGCCCGGGGGTCGCGGGGCGCGGTTCACCCGACCGTCGTCGTGCCCGGCGACGTGCGATCGCCGCTGCGGTGAGTGGCTGTCAGCCCTCGTGGGTTGTCAGTCCTCGTCGGCGGGCAGGGCGAAGAGCCGGATATGGAGGGGGCGTGCGTCCGGCGGGGCGTCCTCCGCCCGATGGCTGTACTTCATCAACAGCGCGATGTAGGCGTCGAAGAACTCCTGGAACTCGGCCTTCGTCATCCGGCCGAGCCCGCGCGACCCCTTGGCCCAGTCGGGATCACGCCGGTAGGCCTCCGGAAAGCGCTCGAACAGCACACGGTCCTCGTCCATGCCGATCCGGTGGAACTCGGCGAGCACGGGGCGGTCCTCGGGGGCGAGCTGGTCGGGCGTGGGCAGCCGCATGTCACGCGGACCATCGGCCTTGCGCCACCAGCGCTCCCTGCCGGTCGAGCGCTCAGGGATCTCCTCGATGAAGCCGTACTTCTCGAGTTGGCGCAGGTGATAGCTGGTCGTGCCCGTCTTGGCGCCGAGCAGCTCGCCGAGCGTCGTCGACGTGGCGGGACCGTGCACGTTGAGATGGCGCAGCATGAGCCGCCGCATGGGGTGGGCCAGCGCCTTGAGACGCGCGGGGTCGTCGAGCAGGAACGACTCCTCATCCTTCATGACGAGCAGCCTAGTACCGCAGAACGATATCTGCAGATAACTGTTTGCCGAAACTTCTCTGCAGAATATTGTCGGCAGCATGAGACGAAGCCTCCTGGCGGTGGTCGCCGCCCTCTTCCTGCTCGCCACTCCCGCGGCAGCGGTGGCGGCCATCGAGCCTCCGCCCGCCGTACCGTCCGACCTGAAAGCGACGGAGGTGAGCTTCCGCGGCGAGGGAGGTCTCACCCTGCACGGCACGGTCCTCTCGCCCGCCTCGGCGAAGACCGCTCGGCCCGGTATCGTCCTCGTCCACGGCGCGGGTACGGCCACGCCCCGTACGAAGCTGCTGAACGAGGCCGTCGGGTTCGCCCGCCAGGGGCTGGCCGTTCTCATCTACGACAAGCGGTCCGAGGGCTATTCGCTCTTCCAGCGGTCGTACTCGCAGCTCGCCGACGACGCGCTCGGCGGCGTGGCCGCGCTGCGGTCGCAGCCGGGCGTCGACCCGGCGAAGGTCGGGATCTGGGGGCTCAGCGAAGGCGGCTGGGTGGCGCCGATCGCGGCCTCCCGTTCGAAGGACATCGCCTTCGTCGTGCTCGTGGGCGCGAACAGCCTGCGACCGCTGCGCCAGCAGACCTGGGCCGTGGCGGCCGGGCTGCGCAAAGCCGGTGTGTCGGGCCCGCTCGTCGACCGGACCGAGCTCAACCTGTACCGGACCCTCGCCGACGGCGGCATGTTCCCCGAGCCGTACTACGACCCGGAGCCGACCATCGCCGCCGTGCACCAGCCGTTGCTCGGCATCTGGGGCGTCCACGATCTGCTGACTCCGCCCCAGGAGAGCCCGCCGGGTTTCGCCAAGGCTCTGGAGAAGGGCGGGAACCGGCACTACACCTTCCGCTTCTTCCCCGATGCCGACCACGCCGCGCACCTGACCCCTGACGGCGGCGTCACCCGGCTGCCCGAGCTCGCCCCCGGTTACGCCGAACTGGTCGGTTCCTGGGTCCGGGACGTGACGGCGGGCCGGCCGCCCGTCGCGCAGACGTCCGGACCCGCGCCCGTACAGGAGTCCCTGACCGTGCCGGTGGATCCGCCGGCCCGGTGGGAGTCCGCGCCGGTGCAGCTCGCGGCTCTGGTGCTGCTCGTCGTCGCGTTCGCCGCCTATCCCCTGATCGCGCTGGTGCGTCGCCTGCGCGGTGGCTCGCGGGCGCCGGTGAGCAGGGCCGCACGACTCCTCAGCGCCGGAGGGCTCGCGACGGTGCTCGGGTCGTTCTCCTACCTGTCCTATCTGGTGATGACCGGCGGCAAGCTCGCCGCTCCCGGGCCCGTACTGGCCGGGCGCCCGGTGATCTGGCTCGCGTTGCAGGCTCTGGCGGTGGCTTCCGTGGTGGCCACCGTTCTCACCGCGCTGGCCTGGCGCCGCGACCGCGGCTCCGTGGCGCGAGGCGAGAGGGTACGGCTCGGCCTCCTGCTCACCGGCGGGCTGGTGTTCATCCCGTGGGCCCTCTACTGGGGCCTGCTGCTCCCGTGACAACCGGCCGGATCTCCGCGGCGCCGCCCATGCCCGGGGCGCGTACCTCGGGCAGGGCCAGAACGATCAGGTTGACGGCCGCGACGAGCACCGCCGCCGTGAGGAGGGGGATCGTGGTTCCGGCCCAGGCGGCGATGGGGGCGGCCAGCGCCAGGCCGAGCGGCCGGGCGGCGAACGAGATCAACGCGTCGAACGATCCCACCCGGCCCAGCGCCTGCTGCGGGATCCGGCGCTGCATCGCGGTCTCCCAGAGCGGGATCAGCAGGCCGAGTCCGAGCATGGCGACGAAGTAGGCCGCCGCGACGACCGCCGTCGGAGCCGAGATCGCGAAGGCCGCGAGCGGGCACGCGTACAGAGAACCTCCGATCGCTGTGGCGACCAGTGGTCGCCGGATGGGCAGCCTCGGGGCGAGAGGGATACCGAGCACCATCGCCACCGTCCCGGCCTGGACGATGATCACCCAGGCCGACTCGCCGCCCAGTGATCGGACCGCGATGATCGGTCCGAGCGTGAGGAGGAAGCCCGCGCCGAGATGCCAGACGCCGTGGCCGGCCAGACTGGTCAGGAACCATCGATGCCGCCTGGCCTCCGCCCAGCCTTCGCGGAGATCGGCGAGGAAGTGTCTGCGCGTGACGACGCGGGGAGCCGTGACCAGCCCGCCCAGGGTCACGGCGGAGCCCGCGAAGAGAATGCCGGTGATCAGGAAGGACCACCCGGCTCCGGCCCACAGGGTCAGCCCTCCGGCGAGCGCGGGGCCCGCCATCTGCATGAGCCCGTTGACGACTCCGATCCTGGCGTTGATTCGGAGTCGATCCTCCGCGGGGACCACGCTCGTGACCAGAGGCGACACGGCGGGTACGCCGAAGGCCACGGCGACGCCGGTCAGCCCGGCCAGTCCGGCGAGTTCGCTGACGGACGGGTCGCCGAGCAGGAGCCTGATTCCGATCGCGAGCTGGGCGGCACATCGTGCCAGGTCGGCGGCGAGGATCACGCGCCTGGGCGACAGCCGGTCGGCCAGGACGCCGCCGATCGGGAGCAGCAGGAGCATGGGCAGCATCTCGGCGGCGAGGACGACGCCGAGATCGACGGCCGAGCCGGTGCTCCTGATGACCGCCAGGGTCAGCCCGGTGGGGATGAGCGCGGTGGCGAGGGCGGCGACCGCTCGGCCGATGACGAGCCGGGTAATCATGCCCGTGAGACTATTTCGCCAGCGAAAGATTCGTCAACAAATTATTTGCTGGCGTATGATGAGCGCGTGGATGATTCGGTGGACCGGCACATCGCCCGCTGGCGGGGAACGGCTCCGTTCGACGATCGGGTCGAGGCGGTCGTCACGCGGATGCAGTTCCTGGTGAAGCACGTCTCGCAGGCGAAGGACGCCGCTCTGGCCGCCGTCGGTCTGCAGGACTTCGAGTTCGAGACCCTGCACCGCCTCAGTGCGCGGGGCGAGGGAGGACGGATGACCCCGTCGGAACTCGCCGCCGAGCTCAAGCTGTCGCCTGCCGGCATGACCGGACGGCTCGACACCCTGGAGAAGGCGGGCCTGGTCCGGCGCACCCGCGACGTGGAGGACCGGCGGCGGGTGGACGTGGAGCTCACCGAACAGGGACGCGCGTCCTGGCTGAAGGCCATGGGCCTGCGCGGCGAGGTCGAGGCCGACATGGTCGGTGTGCTCGGCCGGGAAGACCAGGAAACTCTCGCCGCGCTGCTCAAGAGGTTGCTGCTCCACGTGGAGAATCAGGACCACCCGCAGAAGTAGGCCGCCCACCTCGCCGAAGCTGCCTTTCCGGCATGGGCCACCCGCATACGCTGCGGAAACAGGAGCTCGAAAAAATCTTGAAAAAGATCGGGCCGGTCTGTCGAAACGGCGTGGGCTCGTTCGAAGCGTAGTCAAAGGGCCGAGAGGAACCCGAGAATCAGCCCCGGACTCGCGAGGAGAAGGCCATGACCCAGCAGATGACGAGGACCGCCACGCCGGCGACCTGTGACTCGCGGACCAGCGTCACCAGGTCGCTCCTGGGCTACGGCGTCATCGCCGGACCGGTGTACATCACGGTGTCCCTCGCCCAGGCGCTCACCCGGGACGGGTTCGACCTCGCCCGCCATCCGTGGAGCATGCTCGCCAACGGCGACCTCGGCTGGATACAGATCGCCAACTTCCTGGTCGTCGCCCTGGCGACCCTCGCGGGCGCGGCCGGCCTGCGCCGGGCCCTCCCCTCGGGGCGCGGGGCGACCTGGGTTCCCCGGCTGGTCGGCGGGCACGGCGTGGGGATGATCGGCGCGGGGATCTTCCGGGCGGACCCGGCGATGGGCTTCCCGGTAGGGACGCCGGACGGCCCGGGAGCGGTCAGCTGGCACGGGACACTGCACTTCACCTGCGCCGCCGCCGGCTTTCTCTGCCTGATCGTGGCCTGCTTCGTCATCGGTCGCCGGTTCGCCGCGGAGGGCCGTACGGGATGGGCCGTCTACTCCCCGGCCGCCGGTGTGCTGTTCTTCGGATCCTTCGCCGTCGTCGCGACCGGCGCCGGCGCCGCCTGGGCCAATCTGGTCTTCATCACGGGAGTCGTGGTCGCACTGACCTGGCTCTCGGCCCTGTCGCTTCACTTCTACCGGCGCACCGCGCCCGTACCCGCCTGAACCTCGCCACTCACACCAGATCCGGAACACTCACAGAAAACCCATAAGAAAGAGAGATCGCAATGAGGTACATGATCATCCTCAACGTCACCACCCAGCCCGCCACCCCGCCGCCCGCCGAGCTGATGGAGGCCATCGCCAAGCTGGGGGAGGAGGCCACCAAGGCCGGGGCGCTCCTCGACACCGCCGGGCTGGCCCCGAGCGCCCAGGGCGCGCGGGTCGAGCTCACCGGAGGGAAGCTGAGCGTCACGGACGGTCCGTTCGCCGAGGCGAAGGAGCTGATCAGCTACGCCCTCTACCAGGTCCGCTCGAAGGAGGAGGCCATCGAGTGGACCTCCCGCTTCCTGAAGATCCACCGCGACCACTGGGAG